>JAHEKL010000281.1 GCA_024638345.1 Gammaproteobacteria bacterium
TCGAACTCGACGTTGGTCACGACCGCTGTTGTCGGACGGTAATGCCACATCTTCGGGCCTTTGTCGAAGTAGGCCGTGTCGTACTCGTCCGCTTCGATCACGAAGTGCTCGGACCGCGTGAGCCTGAACGACGTGCCGAAGTCCTCGCTCACGCCGCCAATCAGGAACCCGGGATTGAGCCCCGCGGACTCGAGAATCCACGCCAGGAGAGCGGAGGTGGTCGTCTTTCCATGGGTACCGGCCACAGCCACGACATGGAGTCCTTCCAGGAATTCGTTCCGAAGAACGTCTGCCGACGAGGCATATCGCAGCCTGGCGTCGAGGGCCGCCTCCAACTCCGGATTGCCGCGGCTGATCGCGTTTCCGACCACGACCAGGTCGGGGGGCGGCTCCAGGTTCGCGGGATCGAAGCGAGGCGTGTAATCGATCCCCATCTCGTCCAGCAGAGTCGACATGGGGGGGTAGACCCCTTCGTCGGATCCCGTGACTCGATGCCCGGCTTCCCGCAGTAGCCCGGCCAGGGAGCCCATCGCAGTTCCGGCGATACCGATCAGATGGTAGTGCAGGAGCGCCTCAACCGAAGAGGAGTCGAACGGTCCAGACCGCGATGAGCATCGCGGCGAAGTCGGCGGTCAGTCCGGCCGGCACCGCGTGTCGGGTCTTCTTGATGTTGACCGCTCCGAAGTACACAGCCACGACGTAGAACGTGGTCTCCGTGGAGCCGAACATCGTCGCCGCCATCTTCACGAAGATCGAATCCTCCCCGTACTGATTGATCATGTCGGCGACCAGGGCGGCGGATCCCGAGCCCGTCAGGGGACGGATGATCGCCATGGGAAGGACTTCGCCGGGGAAACCAACGAGAGCGAGGAGCGGGTTCAGGCTCCCTACAAGGAAGTCCATCGCTCCGCTGGCCCGAAACATCCCGATCGCGAAGAGGATGGCGACCAGATACGGAATGATGCGGACCGCGACGTTGAACCCTTCCTTGGCCCCTTCGACGAAGCTCTCGTATACGGGGACTCTCTTGTATAGGCCGTAGAGGGGGAAGCCCACGACGATGACCGGGATCACGAAGTAGGCGAGGACTCCGATCAGGCCGCGTAGGGTCTCCATCGTCAGACTCCCGAGGCCCCTGCCGACCCCGGCCCTCCCTCGGTGCTCTCGATCGACGGCACCCGGTTGGGGTCCGAGGCGCGCACTCGTGGTAGACGCTGATAGAGCTTCGTGGCTGTGATGGCTATGAGCAGGGACAGTCCCGTTGTGATGATGATGGCGAAGATGAGCTGGTTGATCTGGAGACCCATCAGCGCGAGGAGAAGCACCGGAGGGACGAGCTGGACGCTCGCCGTATTGACGGCCAGGAGCATGACCATCGAATTCGTGGCCGTCTCCTCCGTGGGATTCAGCTTCTGGAGCTCCTCCATCGCCTTGATCCCGAACGGGGTCGCGGCGTTTCCCAGACCGAAGATGTTGGCGGTGAGGTTCAGTGCGATCATCCCGAGAGCCGGATGGTCCTTCGGGACGTCGGGAAAGAGGGGCCGAAGCACCGGCCGCACCAGCCGGACCAGCGCGAAGATGATCCCGGCTTCCTCCGCGATCTTCAACAGGCCGAGGAACAGGGCCAGCACGCCGATCAATCCGAGCGAGATCTCTGCGGCTGTCTCCGCGAACTCGAGCGCAGCGGCTCCGATCGCATTCAGGCGGACGAAGCGGACCGGATCGAAGACCACTGAAGTCGCGGTCGCGGTGGCGACTCCGGCGGGTGGCTCGAAGCCGGCGAGCGTGCCCTGCAGCTCAGTCTCGTTGGACTGTGAGACGCCCCGGATCGTAGCGAGCGGCTCGGGAAGCTGTGCGCTCGCTGCGAACCGAAGCTGCCGGCCCCCCTCGGTCTGAAGCAGCGTCCCGTTGTACGTGGTGGCCGGAGACTCGGCCACTTCGTAAAAAGTCTGGTACTCGGTCGGGTCGATCCGGATCTCGACGGGAAGCTCTCGGATGGAGGCTTCGTATCCGCCCGGGAACGAGAGCTCCACCGGCAGGGGATCACCGTTTCGGTACGCGTCGCTCGCGAGGTCACGCGTGTCGTATCCCGCAGCAAAGACGAAGCTCGAGACGATCAGGGCTGCCCAGATGTAGTTGAGCATCACTCAGACCCGAGCGGTTGAACGATTCGAATCGCGTGGCAGGAGGTGTGGGTCACTTCACGAACGGGGTATCGGGTGCCATGGGCAACAGTGTAGTGGGTGGGTAGATCGGTCGCCAAGATGATCCGGCCGCTTCGTGTGGCTGGGAGGTCATAGCGCAGCCGAGTAGAGTCCGTCCTGCAGGGGTGTGCAAGAATCCGCGGGTGTGGCGTCGAACCAGGTGAAAAGGGGGCGAGGGCGAGTCGGCCCCGCCCCGACGAACACCACCATGGGAGGTTTCGATGTGCACGGCACTCAACGCGCGGCTCGTTCTTGCGCTGCTGGCGAGCTCTCTGCTCACCCCGACGCTCGGTGAAGCCCAGGGTTGGATCGAGCCCGACCGTTCGTTCCCGGGGTTCGCGGTCGAGAGGCTGCGCACTCACGTCGAGGTCCGGATCGTGGACCGCATTGCACACGTGGAAGTGGAGGAATGGTTTGAGAATCGGGGGGGAAGGCTCGAAGAGGGGATCTACCTCTATCCCCTCCCAGGCGAAACGGTCTTTCAGAATTACTCGCTGTTTCAGGGCGATACGGAGCTCACGGGCGAGACGATGGATGCCCACCAGGCACGTTCGATCTACGAGGAGATCGTTCGGCGGAAGAAGGATCCCGCACTCATCGAGTTGGTGGGACAGGGGCTCCTTCGTGCCCGTGTCTTCCCGATCGCGGCCGGAGAAACCCGCAGGATTACCCTGCGCTACACCCAAGTCCTGGAGCGTGCCGGCGACGTGCTGGAGCTTCGCTATCACGCCGGCGGCCCCGCGCGGGCGGCGACCCCGGTAGTCCAGCGCATCAGGCCGGACACCCGGCCGACGCCCCTCACCTTCACCGTCACGGTCGAAAACGCGGAGGGGTTCCTCGATCCGTTCTCTCCCACCCATGAGCTCGATGTGGAACGCGGGGACGGTGAGATGCTCGTGCGACCCTCGACGGATCTGACGGGCAGCTTCGTGCTACATCTCCCCCCGGCCGGGGAACCGGTGCGTCTCGCGCTGTTGACGCATCGCCCTTCCTCAGAGGATGGGTACTTCATGCTCAATCTCTCGCCGGGCCGAGTCGGGGAGTCGGCCATGCCACGCGACGTGACGATGGTGGTGGACGTATCGGGATCGATGTCGGGCGAGAAGCTGGCCCAGACGAAGCGGGCCCTCAGCCAGCTGCTCGGCAGCCTCGGGGCCGACGATCGCTTTCGGATCATTCGGTTCAGCAGCCGCGTCGGGGCATACGCCTCCGGCTGGACCTGGT
>JAHEKL010000282.1 GCA_024638345.1 Gammaproteobacteria bacterium
CCCCGTCGTTTCGTCGCTGCCGCAGGCCCCGACCGCGAGGATGGTCAACGCGAGCAGCCCTCCCGCGAAGATCTGCGTCGGTCTAATCATGCGAACACCTCCAGGTCGCCGGGCGACCGTATCGTAAGTTCCGCCGAGGCGGAACAGTGATCCCCTCGTGCGCGTCGGTCATACGTTCGGGGCATCCGTGGGTTCCACTTCACAGTCGATACTCTTTCATCTTTCGCCACAGCGTCGTCCTACTCATTCCGAGGCGCTCGGCGGCCTGGCCCCGGTGGTAACGAGCGGCTTCGAGTTCCGCGAGAATCTTCTCCGCTTCGGAAATCTCGGACGGGCTCAAGCCCCTGCCCGAAAGATCGCGCCCGGAGATGGGGGCGTCTTCGACCGGCCGCTCCCCGGCCGATCCCGTCGAGCCGGCCGCGTCCACCGGGCCTGCAACCGTGGCCGCGGACACCCGGTCTCCGCCGTATCGCCCGACTTCGGAAGGCAGATCCCGGGTGTGAATCGTCTGTCCCTCGCAAACGGTCGTCGCGTATTCGAGTGCGTTCTGAAGCTCACGGACGTTGCCCGGCCAGCGGTAGGTCAGAAGAGCTCGGCTGGCAGAGGGCGCAAGGCGCAGCGCTCTCCCTCGCTCGCGCCCGATACGCTCGAGGAACACACGAATCAGGAGCTCCAGGTCCTCGCGTCGCTCGCGAAGGGGAGGAAGCTCTACAGGTACCACACGCAACCTGTAGTAGAGATCTTCTCTGAACCTCCGCTCGGCCACGGCCCGCACGAGGTCCACGTGTGTCGCGGCGATCACGCGCACATCCACGCGGCGGGTTCGAGTGTCACCCACCCTCTCAAATGTATGTTCCTGCAGGAACCGAAGGATCTTCGCCTGGAGGCCGAGGGCCAGGTCGCCAATCTCGTCCAGGAAGAGAGTACCACCGTCGGCCAGCTCAAAACGCCCCGACCTGTCCCGGACTGCGCCCGTGAACGCCCCGCGAACGTGCCCAAACAGCTCACTCTCGAGCAATTCGCTGGGTATCGCCGCGCAGTTGACCGCGATGAACGGGCCGTCCGACCGATGAGAGGTGTTGTGCAGGGCTTGAGCGACCAGTTCCTTCCCCGTGCCGCTTTCTCCAGTGATGAGAACGGTGGAGTCGTTATGGCGAAGGAGTTCGATGATACGGAAGATCCTTTGCATCGAGGCCGACCTGGAGACGATCCCCTCGAAAGCCGGTGCTTCGCGCTCCTCCACGTCCTCCGGGCGAATCATGACGACCACTCGCGCGTCCAACCCGCCACACGTATCCGACGGATCTACCGGCCCGACGCTGAGCGAAACGGGGATCTCCTGCCCTTCGGCTGCCAACAGGAACGCCCTCCAGCCCTCGCGACGCTCCCCGGAAAGTACCGCTCTCGAAACGGCACCCTCCTCCTCAAAGAGCTCGCCTCTGAATAGATCCGTCAGCGGGCGACCGACCAGTTCGTCTTCCGTGAGACCCAGCAGGGCTGGCAGAGCCGTTGAGAATGCAAGGACCTGCATCTGGTCATCCGCGGTGACGAACTCCCGACCCAGGCCGCTCAACAGAGAACTCAGCTCCGTAGACGACGCGGCCGCCCGCGACTTGTCTCCACCCGCCACTTCTATCACCTCGACGGCACCCGTGACAGCGCCGGTCTCATCCTTGAGCACCTGTCCGGACTTGTAGACCTCGAGCTCCGTCCCGTCCGATCGGTAGATCCGCAGCTGAGCCCGTCGAACCCGCCCGTTCCGGAAGACACCACAGCCTTTCAGGCACTCATTGCATCGAATCGCGGTCAGACAGGAGCGTCCGAGGACATCCTCCGCCCGGAAGCCCGTGAGCTGCTCGAGAGCCGGGCTCATGGCGACAATGTTCCTCTCTGAATCGACCTCGAACCACGCCAGATCGGCCAGATCGGTCAGGTGGGTCGTTCGGTCGATGGCCGTGTTCGCATCGACCTGCGCCAACGTCGATTCGTTCATTGCAGGGTCCGCCCCTCGTTCGATGTCCCAGTCGGTCCTCGACCTGCGACTCGTGTGACGATCACTGTAACACTCTGCGTCATTATGTTTCCGTGCAAGAACGGTGCGCCCTTGATCGGTGTATCCCGTAACCCGTTTCTGTTACGCAGGATACAGGTTGTATCAATATCCAAAAGTGTCAAAGAGAAGACTCATTCAGGTGCCGCATGAAACGGAAAGTACCAAAATGTTACAATTGTTGCAACCCCTTGTTTCATTCCAGCCGTCGAAACGGCCGCGCCTGCTTACCAAGTATCACGCAAGTGGCAGACTGGGATTACCTTACACGACATGCACAACTTCTGGCACCGACGTTGCACCAGAAGGACGTCGTGAGTGTTCCCGTGCTCAGCGCCCGGGTTCGATTCCTGGAACTGCTGGAGGATCCATGAAGAAGCTGCTCATTCTCGGTGCCGGCACGGCCGGGACCATGATGGCGGCGAAGATGCGACGTAATCTGGACACCGACGAGTGGGCGATCACCGTCGTTGACCAGGATGATCGTCATATATACCAGCCGGGTCTCCTGTTCATACCTTTCAGTATCTATCGGAGGCGGGACGTCATTAAGCCGAGATCGCGCTACATCCCGAGGGGCGTGGACTTCGTCGTCTCGGAGATCGAAGCGATTGCGCCGGCGGAGAACAAGGTCCGACTGAGCGGAGGCACGGAGCTCGAGTACGACCTCCTGGTGATCGCTACGGGGAGTCGCATCGTGCCGGAGGAGACCGAGGGCCTGACCGACGCGGGCTGGCAGGAAACGGCCTTTGACTTCTACACCCTCGATGGAGCCACGAAGCTTGAAGCAGCCCTCGAATCGTGGGAAGGCGGTCGCCTCGTTCTCAACGTGGTCGAGATGCCGATCAAGTGTCCCATCGCCCCGATCGAGTTTGTATGCCTGGCCGACTGGTATCTGACCGAAAAGGGAGTGCGGGACAAGACGGAGATCGTCTACGCGACGCCCCTTGAGGGAGCGTTCACGAAGCCGCGAGCCTCGGCCATGCTAGGCGACATCCTCGACAAGAAGAACATCAAGGTCGAGGGCCTCTTCTCCGCCGGCTCGGTCGACGGGACGAACGGAGTCCTGAAGAGCTGGGATGAGAGAGAGATTCCGTACGACTTGCTCGTGACGATCCCAACACACATGGGCAGCGAGACCATTGAACGCTCAGACATGGGTGACGAACTCTCGTTCATCCCGACGAACAGGAACACCCTGCAGGCCGACGGATTCGAGAACGTCTTCGTCCTCGGGGATGCTACCGATCTTCCAAGCTCCAAGGCGGGCTCGGTCGCCCATTTTCAGGGCGAGGTGCTCGAAGAGAACCTGCTGCGAGCCATCGGCGGGCGACCGTTGATCGACGAGTTCGACGGACACGCGAACTGCTTCA
>JAHEKL010000042.1:0-7861 GCA_024638345.1 Gammaproteobacteria bacterium
ACGGGAAAGGCCACACCCGCATTATTGGACACCGTGCGAGTGGCTGCGTACGGGTCGAATCTCCCACTGAATCAGGTGTCCACGGTGTCGACCCCGGAGTCCTCGTTGATCGTAGTCCAGCCCTTTGACCCGGGTTTGATCGGCGAGATCGAGCGGGGGATCCTCCAAGCCGACCTGGGGCTGAACCCGTCGAACGACGGCCAGGTGGTGCGCGTTCCGATTCCTGCCCTGAACGAAGAGCGTCGGCTGGAGTACGCGAAGCTGCTCCACAAGATGGCCGAGGAGGGTCGCATATCGGTCCGCCACGCGCGACGTGATGGAAACGACGACGTCAAGTCTCGGCAGAAGAGCGGCGAGCTCTCGGACGATCAGGCACACCGCGAGATGGACGAGATTCAGAGGCTCACGGATCACTACACGGCCCAGATCGACGCGCTGTTGGCGGCGAAAGAGAAGGAGGTCATGTCCGTCTGATAGAGGCTTCTGGTCTCGATCGTCCCGGATCTCTTCTCGTCATGAGCCATCCCTCCGTTTCATCAGGTCCCTCCGGTGATCTAGTCCCGCGGCACATCGCGGTGATCATGGACGGCAACGGACGTTGGGCCGCCGAACGCGGATTGCCCCGGCACGCGGGTCATCGGGAGGGCATGAAGGCCGTCCGGGAGATCATTCGTGGATGCATCGATTCGGGCGTGGAGATCCTCACCCTGTTTGCGTTTTCGACGGAGAACTGGCAGCGGCCGGAGGAGGAGATCGTCGCGCTCATGACCCTCCTGCAGATCTACGCCGATCAAGAGAAGGAAGAGTTGCGGGAAAAGGGAGTCGAGGTCCGCGTCCTCGGCGATCTCGCACGAGTGGACGGCCCGACGCACGACGCGGTCGAGCGAATCGAAAGCGCCACTCGAGGTGGAGCCAAGATGCGGCTGAACCTCATGATATCGTACTCGGGTCGTGCGGATATCGTGTCCGCCTGTCGGGCTTTGGCTCGCCGCGTTCGAGACGGGACCTTGGACCCGGACGCGATCGACGAGGAGACGATATCGGATGACCTGCTCACCGAAGACCTGCCCGATCCCGACCTCCTCATTCGAACCTCCGGGGAGTTTCGAATCTCGAACTTCATGCTGTGGCAGCTCGCCTATACGGAGATCTACATCACTCCGGTCCTCTGGCCCGACTTCACTCGCGAGGACCTACTGGACGCCGTCGTGGAATATCAAAGACGTGAACGACGATTCGGTCGCATCTCGTCCTCCTGACTCCGCTCTTCCCGGGACCACCGATGGCCGGAAGTGATCTTCCCCGCCGCCTGGCGGTCGCTGGCGTCGGGATTCCGTTCGGTGTCGCAGTCATCTATCTGGGAGCCTGGGTGCTGGCGGCACTTCTGTCGATCGTGGCCGCTCTCGGTGCGCGGGAAGCCTATCTGCTCGCCGAGGGGGCGGGAGTCCGTCCCTTGCATATGATCGGAATGGCGGCTTCTGCCCTCTTGGTTCTCTCCGCCTCGTGGGCAGAGACCTTCTCAGACTGGAGCACGCTGGCGATCATCATCGTGATCGTGCTTACCCTGGCCGCCTTGGTCACCGCGGTCTTCTCCCGCGGAATCGAAGAGGCACCGCTTGGCACCGTGGCGATCACGGTCTTCGGTGCGATCTATGTCGGTGGGACGCTGAGCTTCGCGATCCACCTGCGAAGCTTTCCCGGTGTTGCGGATGGCTCGATGGGCTGGGCTGGTGCCATCGTCGTGATCTTCCCCCTGTTCATCACCTGGATCGGCGACTCCGTGGCCTATTTCGCCGGCCGCCGATGGGGGCGAGTCAAGCTCGTTCCCAAAGTCAGCCCCGGGAAGACGATTGCCGGAGCAGTCGGTGGGCTGCTCGGGACTCTCGGCGCATCCCTGCTTTTCGCGGCAATCCTCATCAATCCGTATTCCGGTGCCATGCTCTCATGGATTGCGGCGGCGGGAATCGGGATGGTGGTGGCGTGCATCGCGCAGGTCGGCGACCTTGCGGAGTCTCTCCTGAAGCGCGAGGCCGGAGTCAAGGACTCTGGCAGCCTTCTTCCCGGACATGGCGGGGTCTTGGACCGGTTCGACTCGGTTCTGTTCGCCCTTCCGGTCACCTACACGCTGCTCCTCTTCACACTCGTTCGATGATCCAGAACTCCCTCGAGCCTCCTGGGGACGCGGTGTCGGCATCCCCACATGACCGAACTGGTCCCGATGGCAGGATCCGCGTCGCGATCCTGGGGTCGACGGGCTCGATCGGCGTCAGCGCCCTGAGGGTGATCGAAAGACACCCCGAGCAGTTCGATGTGTCCGTGCTGGCCGCCAACCGGTCCGTGGATGCGCTTGCCCTCCAGGCCCGCCAGTACGACCCCCAGCAGGTGGTGATCTGCGATGAGAACGCCTACGACGGGAGCGGAGCAAGCTCCGGGTGGACCGTGGGGAGGGAGGCTTTGATCGATTCGGTGACCCGAGGGGACGTGGACGTCGTAATCAATGCCCTCGTCGGATTCGCCGGTCTCGAGCCATCCCTCGCGACTCTCGCCGCGGGAAAGCGGCTGGCGCTCGCGAACAAGGAGTCGCTCGTCGCGGGGGGAGAGCTGATGACTCGGGCCTTGCGGGAGAGCTCGGGAGAGCTCGTTCCCATTGACTCGGAGCACTCGGCGGTCATGCAATGCCTGGCTTCGTGTCCGACCAGCTCGGTGCAACGTGTGGTGCTGACCGCCTCAGGCGGCCCCTTTCGGGGTTGGGAAGAGGAGCAGCTCGAGCGAGTTCGCCCGGGAGACGCCCTGCAGCATCCGACATGGGACATGGGCGCGAAGATCACGATCGATTCGGCCACGCTCGCCAACAAGGCGTTGGAGGTGATCGAGGCCCATTTCTTGTATGGGATTCCGTACGATCGGATCGAGGCGGTGGTGCACCCGCAGTCGGTCGTTCATTCGCTCGTCGAGTTCGTGGACGGATCCGTTATGGCGCAGCTGGGGTTTCCTACGATGGAGCTTCCGATTCTTTATGCGTTGACCTATCCGCACCGCCTGGACGATTCGGAGCTTCGGACCTTCGATCCGGTAAAATCATCTCCGCTGACCTTCGAGCCGATCGATCTGGAGACCTTTCCGCTGTTCCGAATCGGTACGGAAGCGGGTCGCAGCGGTGGGATCGCGCCCGTCGCGTTCAACGCTGCGAACGAAGTGGCAGTGGAGTCGTTCCTGAGCCAAGAGGTTCCTTTTCAGGCGATCGCCGAGATCGTCGGGGAGTCCGTCGGGCGAATGGGAGCGAAGAGCGTAACGAAGCTGGGAGACGTGCTCGAAGCGGACCGCGAAACGCGAGAAGTCGCTCATGAGCTCGTTCGACATATGCAAACGACCGTGAAGGGATACAACCGATGACCATTCTCTCGACGATCATCGTCCTGGGCGTGCTGATCTTCGTCCACGAGCTCGGTCACTTCTTGGCCGCACGATCCGTGGGAATCCGAGTGGAGCGCTTCTCGATCGGACTGGGGCCTCGGATCGCCGGCTTCACTCGTGGAGACACGGAGTACGTGCTGAGTGTCATCCCACTCGGCGGTTATGTGAAGATGGGAGGCATGGACGACGAGATGATGGAGGTCATCGAGGGAGGTAAGTCCAAGACGGCGGATGAGGATCCGGAAGCCCCCGGATCAGCCGTCGAGAGCCCGCTCGAACCGTCGACTCCGGTCGCCGTCGCCTCGGGCCAGAGAGAGCGTGACCCCCATGGCTTCGATTCGAAACCGGTCTGGGCCAGGGCGTGGGTCATCTCGGCGGGTGTCATCATGAACTTCCTCTTCGCGTTCGTGACGTACACGGTGGTCGCGGGTGGGTGGGGATTCCCGGAGATGGAGACTACCCGAATCGGAGTGCTCGATTCCTCGGTGGTCCCCGCACAGGCTCGGTCGCTGCTGGACGTACCGCCCGGATCCGCCATCGTGAGCGTCGGCGGTCGGGAGGTCGGTCACTGGGGCGAAGTCAGGGAAGCGATTCTCGACGCACGCGATGGACCGACGACGATCGCCTTCGAGCAGCCCTCTCTGGAGATCGAAGTCGATCTCACGGGCGCGGACGTTCGCGCGGAAGTCTTCGGGGCGATGGACTACTGGCTGGCGCCGGCCATCGACATCGTGACCCCGGGGTCGCCGGCCGAGGAGTCCGGAATCCAGAGCGGCGACCTGGTCGTTGCGGTGGACGATCTGGAGATCGCGACCTGGCCGCAGCTCGTGGAGGCAGTTCGCTCGAGTCCGGAGACCGAGGTGACGCTGACGGTGGACCGCGAGGGCCAGCGCATCGCGATTCCAGTGACCCCGGCGGCCGAGCGGGAACCGGACCCCGAGACCGGCGAGCCCACGACGATCGGTCGGATTGGAATCATCCCCGTACTGCCCGCCGTAGCGTTCTCTTCCATGCCGCCCCTGCAGGCCATCGCGGTCGGATGGGACGAGACCGTGTTCATTACCGGACAGATCCTCGGTTTCTTGCGCGATTTGGTAACTGGGGAGGTCTCTGCCAGAAACCTCGGTAGCATCGTTGCGATCGGGGAGATGTCGGGTCAGGCGGCCGCCGAGGGCCTACCCATGTTTCTGAGATTCATGGCGCTGTTCTCGGTGAACCTCGCGATTCTGAACCTCTTACCGATCCCAGTGCTGGACGGAGGCCATTTGGTCTTCCTCGGCATCGAGGGTATTCGAGGCCACCCACTTTCGGTCGAGCAACGACTCAGGTGGAGCCAGGTTGGGTTCGTAGTGCTGATGGGCATCATGGCCCTGGCCCTCGGCAATGATCTCCTGAGATTGTTCGGTCTCTGACAGACGCCCGGCGGTCCGCGGGTCCAGGCAGCGCTTCAGGCAATGGCGCTCGCTCACAGGAGAGAGAGCTGGCTCGAGCCCCTCTCCGCGCGTAGGGCCCGAATGTCGACCAGTGGCGTGGGTCGATCCTGACGGGCAACCTCTAGGAACCCTCTCCATCCCGCCCGTCTGAGCGCTCGCGTGACCACGTCACGTGCCAACTCCGGTCGATTACACTCCGCAGAGAGATGGGCCAGGAAGATGCCCGAGAGAAACGGATGTACGAGCTCGCGAGCGAACCCGGCGGCGGCGTGGTTGGACAAGTGACCGTGAGAAGAGGCGATTCGGGCCTGAACCGACGACGGGTACGGGCCAGTCCGAAGCAGGGTTTCGTCGTGATTCGCCTCCAGCACCAGAAAGTGACACCCAGCTAGCGCATGCCGAGTGCCCGCGGTAGGTCGTCCGAGGTCCGTCGCGATCCCGACCCGAGTGCCGCATCGAGGACTCGTCACGGTTACGGCCACGGGATCGACGGCGTCGTGGACCGTCAAGAAGGGCTCGATCTCGAGATTCCCGACGACGAAACGCCGGCCAGGATCGTAGAAGCAGAGGTCTTCGCTTCCCCGGAGCAGAGCGGCGCAGGCTGCGCTGGTGGCCCGGGTCATGAAGAGCCGAGTGCCGAATCGCCGGGCAAACACTCCACTGCCACGCGTGTGGTCGCGATGATCATGTGTGATGACGATCGCGGCGATCGACGAAGGCTCGATTCCCAGATCGCCCAGACGTTTCGCAAGCTGACGAGCGCTGAGGCCCGCGTCGATCAGAACCCGAGTGCCTTCCGTCGCGAGGAGGGTCGCGTTCCCTCGGCTCCCGCTGCCCAGAACGGCGATCTTCATGTGGCGCTCCCGTCCGGCTGATTGTTCACTGAGCGCCAGACACGGCTGAGAAAGGCGCTTTCCGCCGGCTCGAGATTTCGGCCACGTCGGCGCATCATGCGGTCCGCGGTCTCGAGAAAGGCCTCCAGCCGGTGCGTGTCCCAGTCCTGGCCGGTTCCCCATCGAAATGCGGGGACATACCGGGGGATGGAGCCGCGCCCGAACACGTTCGTGCCCGCGCCGATCACGGTTCCGGCGTCGAGCGTCGTACCGATTCCGGTCTTCACATGGTCTCCGAGGAAGACGCCCAGCTTGAGTCGTCCCGTGTCGACAGGTCCGGAAGGGCTTCCCATCCGGATGGATCCATAGTTGTTCTTGAGGTCTGAGTTGGTGGTCATGGCGCCAAGATTCACCCAGTGGCCCAGCAGGGAGTAGCCGAGGTATCCGTCGTGGGCCTTGTTCGCGTAGCCCAGGATGATGGAGTGGGCGATCTCCCCCCGGAGGTTGCACACGGGACCGCAGCACGATGTTTCCAATCGACCCCCCAGGACGGTTGAATCTCGCCCGATCAGGGCGGGCCCCGCGATATGGCTGAATGGCCGAACGCGCACTCCGGACGCGAGGTGGATGGGACCATCCCGGGTATCCAAGACCACGCCAGGATCGACTTCGACGCGGTCACCCATGCTCACTGGAGCCGCGCCCACACGCTCCACGCCGGGCGATGCCGGAAGGGGTCGGGCCCCTTCTCCCGCGCCATCGGGATAGAGGGTGCGAAGATCTTCCGCCAGGCGCTCCTCATTCAGTGCGACGAGCTCCCAGGGGTGCTCCAGGACCATCCCGGGCAGCTCGACTCTGGCACTGCCCGCGAGGAAGGCGGGCGCCGAGCCCGGGGTCTCGGACTCTTCCCTGTCGACTTCATGGTCCCAGGGCGCCGACGTGTCCGTTAGGTCCGTCCCGACCGGTATCCACCAACCTACCGTGCGATCGCCCACCACGAGCTGGGCGATTTCCCTGTCTGGGCAAGCCGGGAACCGGCCCGGTCCTCCGATCGACAGAGGAGGAACGTATCGAGTCGAAAGGAGGAGGATCTCGTCGGAACCCCCTCCCGCTGCGAGGTCGACCGCTGGTGGCGCGTCCCTCGCCACGAAGTCTTCGAGTCCCGGCCCCGCCGCGTAGCCAGTGGCGGAAAGCCCGGTGTAGCGTTCGATCCGTTCGCGAAGTTTCAAAGCTCCGAAGAGGATCTCTCCGACCGGCATCGTCAAGGCGAACGGATGCCAGCGGCGAGCGATGCGGTCGTCGAACAGGAGCAGACGCCGACTCATCCGTCCGCCTCGCCGCCGCCGGACGGCCTTCCTTCGTCCACCGGACCGGACCGGGCCTCGGTCCCATCGAGAAAGTCGTCGGGAAGACCCAGGACCAGGCGTTTGAGTTCTGAGGATCGTGCTCTGGTGGTCACGAGCGTTGCGCCGCCCGCGCGCACGACGACCAGGCCTTCGACTCCGAACAGGACGATGGGGCCATCCTCGGCCCAGATGATGGAGTCGTGCGAATCGAGGGTGTGGACGCGACCGAGGGTCCAGTTGCCATTCGTATCCGGCGCCCAGGAGCGGGTGAGGGATTCCCAGTTCCCCAGGTCGTCCCAGTGAAAGTCGGCCTGAAACGCCGCGGTCCGATTGCTTCGCTCGAACACCGCTTCATCGATCGAGATCGTGGACACGGCTCCGAAGAACGAAGTCACATCACCTCGATCCAAGAGAGGTAGATGCTCTCCGATCTCCGGGGCGTGGAGCCGAATCTCCTCCAGGAACCTCCGGACCGGGAGCACGAAGATGCCCGTGTTCCAGAGATACCCGCTCGAAACGTGGCTTCGGGCAGCCTCCAAATCGGGTTTCTCAACGAACCCGTCGATCTCGAACGCCTCTCCGTTCCCCACGCCTCCGACCCTTGCGCCTGGGCGGAGATAACCGTACCCGATCTCCGGTCGATCGGGGGCCACCGCCAAGGTCAACAAACGATCCTCTCTGCGCGCCGTCTCCACAGCGGCCATCACGGAGCTCGCAAGGGCCGACTCCGGCTCGATCCTGTGGTCCGAGTGGAGAGATACGAGGACGGCGTTCGGATCGACGCTTCCAATCCGGTGAGCGGCCCAGGTCAAGGCGGGCGCGGTGCCCCGAGCGG
>JAHEKL010000042.1:7871-13798 GCA_024638345.1 Gammaproteobacteria bacterium
ATCCAATACGTGCTCGGATCCAACTCGGAAAGCACCGATTCGAAGGAGCCCGCGACCTCTCGGTTCGTTACGATTCGTACGCGGTCAGGCTCGACCAGGGAAAAGGCCCGGTCCACCGTGTCCCGAATCAGGGGCCGATCGGTCGCGAGCGCCAACAGTGGCTTAGGTCGTGAGGCCGTGCTGGCCGGCCAGAAACGGGTGCCCACCCCTCCGGCGAGAATGGCCACCCAAAGATGAGGATCACGGTCGGCCAAGGAGGACATCCACCTGGTGAAGGAGCTTCTTTGGGCTGAAGGGCTTGGTGAGGAATGCGTCGGCTCCGAGTGCCAGTGCTTGTTGCCGGTCCGCGTCCTGCCCCTTGGCGGTGAGGACGATCACCGGAAGTTCTCGTCGATGACCCAATCCGGAGAGTTCTCGCAGTACGTCCAGACCCGTCGCGTTGGGCATCACGAGATCCAGCAGCAAGAGGTCGTAGGAGTCGTTCCCGCGAAGGGCCTCCAAGGCTGATAGGCCGTCGTGCACGACATTCAGCGCGAAACCAGATTCCTCGAAGAGAGTGGCGAGAATCCGCCGGATGTGGGGCTCGTCCTCGGCGACTAGGAGCCGTGGGGTCGGCGTGGGAGGAAGCGGAGATTCCGCCATGGAGGATCCCAAGCGAGGGGTGCACTGACTCGTTGGTTTCGCCTCCCCGAAGCACCTGCGCGAAGGGACGCGGCGGAACCTACTCTCGGGGCGGTGTAAAGTCAAGGAAATAGGGGGTTTTCGGGCTTGACCCACCTTCCGGCTTCGGGTAGAGTTCGCGTCCTGAGCGCACCCTCCGCTCATGCAGCCGTCCACCCTCGCACACAAGTCGGAGCAGAGAAGGGCGCAAATGAGACGAACGCTTTGTTCGGCGGCGATCTGCCTCCTGATCGTGGGCTGCGGAGACGATCCATTCCTCGTCCGGTGGCGAGAGAATCCCCAGGAGGCGGTCCTCTTCTCGCTGGATCGCGAGGAGCTGAACAGGCCTTCGGCCTTCGCGATGCTCGGTCGGACCCGCGTCGTGATCGAGGATCCTTCGAGCGAGGGCCGATGGGACTTCGCAGTGGAGCGACAGGGAGAGCGCATGATGCTGCTTCCCCCGGGCGCGTTGGGCGTGACGTCCTCCGCGGCGATCGTTCCGTTTCCGGCTACGGTGTACGACGAGATCACGCGGGCCCCTTCGGACACCCTGCTCTATGTGGACGATGAGCCCGTTCCGATCGATGTCGGCACGATCTACGTCGTGCGCACTCACCAGCAGGCGACCGCGTTCGGCTCAGTCTGTGTCTACTACGGCAAGATCGAGCCGCTGGAGATCGACGTTCTAGTGGGCACCTTTCGATTCCTCCACGACACCAGCCCTGCATGCAACAATCGTAGCCTGGTGCCTCCTCGATAGCAGATCCGGAGCGCCTTCGATGCTCGACATCAAGCTGATCCGCTCGGCTCCGGAAACGGTCCGAGAGGGACTCTCGAAACGGGGCACGCAGGGTGCCACCTCGGCCCTGGACGAGCTGATCGACCTGGATGCGGCGCGGCGGGAGGCCGTTTCGCACGGTGACGCGCTCCGGGGCGAGCGTAACGAAGCATCGAAGAGGGTCGCGCAGCTCAAGCAGGAGGGCTCGGATGCCTCCGACTTGATTGCTCGAATGAGGAAGGTCGGGGACGAGATCGGACGTCTGGAGGACGTCGTGCGAGAGCATGACCTTGGGATTCGACAGATTCTTCTCTCACTTCCGAATCTACCCCTACCGGAGGTCCAAGTAGGCGGCGAAGAGGCAGGGGAGGTGGTGCGAGAGTGGGGCGAGCCGGTGACTTTCGGCTTCGAGGGCCGACCGCACTGGGAGCTCGGCGAGGCTCTTGGGATCCTCGATCTTCCTCGCGGAGCCAGGATCTCCGGCTCGGGATTCCCGGTGCTTCGCGATGCCGGCGCACGCCTTCAACGCGTGCTCATTCACTGGATGCTGGAACTCCATGTGCGTGAGCACGGCTATCGGGAGCTTCGCGTTCCCTACCTCGTGACCGAAGAGACCCTCACGGGGACCGGACAGCTCCCGAAGTTCGCAGATGAATCCTACCTCGTGGAGCGCGACGACCTATGGCTCATCCCGACCGCCGAGGTTCCCGTGACGAACCTGCATCGGGATGAGCTTCTGGGGTCTGAGGATCTGCCTCTGCGCTACACCGCCTACTCCCCGTGCTTCCGTCGGGAAGCGGGCGCGGCGGGGAAAGACACGCGGGGCCTGCTACGCGTTCACCAATTCGACAAGGTCGAGCTGGTCCGATACGAGACTCCCGATCGAAGCCGCTCTGCTCTGGAGGAGCTGACCGGAGAAGCCGAGCGGATTCTCCAGGATCTGGGGCTGACGTATCGCGTGGTGAGACTCGCCGCTGGCGATCTGGGGTTCTCCGCCGCGATGACCTACGACATCGAGGTATGGGCGCCGGGTGTGGCGCAATGGCTCGAGGTGTCGAGTTGCTCGACCTTCGGCGACTACCAGGCGCGAAGGGCCAACCTCCGATATCGACCCCAGTCGGGAGAGAAGCCCGAGTTCGTGCATACGCTCAACGGCTCTGCACTCGCGCTTCCGAGGCTCCTCGTGGCACTGCTCGAGACCTATCAGGACGAAGGCGGAAACGTGACCCTTCCCGCACCACTCAGAGATCCGATGGGAGTGGACAGACTCGAGGCGTGAAGAGAGGGAGGAGGGCCGAGGATGAGCCGAGGGAGTTGGTCCGTGGTCCTGGCGGTCATGTTCTTGGCTATCCTGGCCTGGTACCTTCTCTACACCGAGCAGCTGGTCAACGCGTTCCGGGCCGAGACGGCCACCATGACCCAGATGTACGCCGAGGTTCAGGCGGGGTTGGCGGACCCGGACGAGCAGGCGGCCGACGAGGCACTCTTCCGCCTACAGGACATCGTCGTGGGATCGGGGGTCCCCCTCGTGCTCTCGGGGCCGGGCGACACGATCCTCGCCGCCGTGAACCTGCCTTTCGACGCTGCGATCTCCACCCCCGAAGGCCAGGAGCGCGTCCGAGGCTACGCTCGACGACTGGACCTGCGTCGGCCCCCGGTGGGAGATCCGACGCTCACCCTCGTGCACTTCGGGGATCCCCCCGAGCTCGTCCGCCTCCGCTGGATTCCATGGCTTCAGGTCGCGGGTCTGCTGCTCACGTTTCTCACCGGTTTGCTCGTCATTCGCTCCCAACGCGAGGCGGCGGCGGACCGCGCCTGGACCTCGATGGCTCGAGAGCTCGCACATCAGCTCGGCACGCCCATCTCGTCCCTGAAGGGATGGTATGAGGTCCTCAGCCTTCCCGCACGGGACAGGCCGGCCGGGATCGAGGAGGGTGAGATTGCGCGCGAGATCCTCATGGACGTCGACCGATTGGAACGGGTCAGCCGCCGATTCGAGCTCATCGGACGGGAGACTCGGCTCAAACCGCTGAGTCTCGAGGATGTCGTTCGTGCCGTCGAGCGGTACCTCTCCGCTCGAATCCCGCAGCTCGGTCCCGGGATCGACGTGCGCGTGTCCGTCGAGCCTAATCTGCCCCCGGTGCGAGGCAACGCGGTACTACTCGCCTGGGCGCTCGAGAACGTGATGAAGAACGCGCTCGATGCAGTCGCGGGAAGGGGAGGCGCCATCACCGTCAGGGCCTTCCCCGGAGAGCCTGGATGGGTCACCTTGCAGGTCCAGGACACCGGTACGGGGGTGGACCCGGAGATTCGGGATCGACTGTTCGAGCCGGGCGCGACCACGAAATCCGGGGGTTGGGGCGTCGGTCTCTCGCTTGCCAAGCGCATCGTTGAGCGGATCCACAAGGGTAAGATCGATCTGGTGCGAAGCGGCCCTCGCGGCTCGACCTTCCAGCTCAAACTTCCGGCCTACACGGAAGAGAGCGTGGAGGCCTAGCTCGACTGCCTTTGCGCGAGGCGTCCGAAGGGCGCTCGCGCCACGACCCCCGATCGATCCGTAGGCGCTCCATCAACCTTCCAATCTTGTCTACGAAACTGCATTCCTTCGACACGCCGACCGAGCAGCTGAATCCCGAGCAGCTCGCGGCCGTCGAGCACTTCGAAGGCCCGCTCCTCGTGCTCGCCGGCGCGGGCTCCGGAAAGACGCGAGTCCTCACCATGAGGGTCGCGCGGTTGATCGAGGAGCAGGGAGTGCCCGCCGAGCGAATCCTGGCTGTCACTTTCACGAACAAGGCCTCCGGTGAGATGAAGGAGCGGATTCGCGGCCTGCTCGGTCGGGAGCCGACGGGTGCCTGGATCGGAACGTTTCATTCGCTGGGCGCACGGCTACTTCGGCGTCATGCTCCCCGACTCGGCTGGGATGCGAGCTTCACGATCTTCGACGCTGAGGAGAGCCTGCGCGAGATCAAACGCGTGATGACCGACCAGGGGCTCGACATCAAACGGTGGAGCCCGAAGGCGATCCGAGCCGTGATCAGCGACGCCAAGAACCAGTTGGTCTCCGCCGGCGACTTCAGGAATGAGCACGGGGACGGGTTCGATCTGTTTCTCAAGACCGCGTCCCTAGTCTATCCGGAGTACCAGAAGTCACTCAGGTCGCAGAACGCCATGGACTTCGACGATCTACTGGTCAAGCCGGTGGAGCTCTTCGACACCCGTCCGGAAATCCTCGAGGGATACCAGAGGCGATTCGCCTTCATACTCGTGGACGAGTACCAGGACACGAATCACGCTCAGTTCCGGTTTCTCGAGGCCATCGCGCGTGGGCATCGAAACCTGATGGTGGTGGGGGACGACGACCAGTCGATCTACGGATGGCGCGGGGCGGACATCCGCAACATCCTGGACTTCGAGCAGACCTATCCCGGTACGAAGGTCGTTCGTCTCGAGCAGAACTATCGGTCGACCGGGAAGATCCTCGCCGCCGCGAACGCGGTGATCCGCTGGAACCTCGAGAGAAAGGAAAAGACCCTTCGCACCAGTCGGGAGGAGGGCGCCCCCCTTGTCCTGGTGGAAACCGCCGACGAATCCGACGAGGCCGCGTGGATTGCTACGGAGTCCGAGCGCTCCTTGCTCGACGGGGAGCTGGACGGATACCGGGACATAGCCATTCTCTACCGTACCAACGCTCAGTCGCGTGCGCTGGAGGACGCGCTTCGGCGGAAGGGGATCCCATACCAGATCGTCGGCGGGGTCCGGTTCTACGAGCGCCGGGAGATCCAGGACGTGATGGCCTATCTTCGCCTGATCTCGAACCCGCTCGACATGGCCGCGTTTCAGCGGGTGGTGAACTACCCACGCAGGGGAATCGGGAAGTCGACGCTCGAGAAGCTGGGCGCCTGGGCGTCGAACGAGGGAGTCAGCCTGCTGGATGCGGCCGACCGGGCGGGTGAGATCCCGGGTTTGACTGGCGGTGGAGCCAAAGGACTGCAACGCTTCGCCGGGCTGATTCGAGCCTTCTCCACCCGGGCGTTGCGCCTCGCCGTGGGACCGCTGATCGAGGAGCTCGTCGCCGAGCTGGACCTGCTGTCCCGTCTCGTCGACGAAGGCCCCGAGGGTGAGGATCGAGCCGACAACGTGAAGGAGCTCATCGCCGGTGCAATGGAGTTCGAGGCCAACCTCCCCGAGGAATGGGACGACGAGGCCCCCGATCACTTCACCGAGCTGGATCTGTTCCTGCAGCAGGCGGCCCTGATCACGGACCTGGACCGGCACGATCCCGGGTCCGACGCGATCACCCTGATGACACTGCACAACGCAAAAGGCCTCGAGTTTCCGACCGTATTCATCTCCGGGCTGGAGGATGGTCTATTTCCACTCGCACGCGCCTACGACGAGCCGGGGCTTCTGGAGGAAGAACGACGCTTGTTCTACGTGGGGATCACCAGGGCGAAGCACCGCCTCCTTCTGACCTGGGCTCGGGAGCGGA
>JAHEKL010000283.1 GCA_024638345.1 Gammaproteobacteria bacterium
GCGGCAGGAAGGACATCGAAGAAGAGAGCTCCTCCGACGCTCAGGAGGACCGCTAGACCTCAGGCGAAGCCTTTTTTCGGGGTCATCCCCAGCCATCCTGGCGCGTGCGCTCGGTTTCGGGCTCGCCGGTCTTGCTGTTGCACGGAGTCAGCACGAAGCGGCGCTTATCCAACGACAGCCGGACGCAGTTGCTTCTCCGGAGCTCCTCCAGCCACTCGGACTCCCTGAGCGCCTCGATCGCGCCGACTACGTCCCCGGAGCGGATCACGGCGGGACTGATCACGAGGCGGTGCTGACTCCCTTCCGCACTGATCAGGAGTGTCGGTTCCCCTCGCCCCCAACCTAGGGCATGCAGGGCAAGGTAGGCCTCGGGCCACTCAGTGCTGAGAAGATCGTGAGCCGCCTCCGCGACCGCCTCGGACACGTCGTGCAGCGCGTCACACTCGGGGCAGTGGAAATCCCGATCGTTACGGATCTGATCGATCCATACGTCGAAGGGGGCGGCACACGAGATACAGGTGTACCGGAAGTCGGTAGGATAAGGCATATCGTTACCTCACAATATGTTAAGAGGCGCTCTCCTGCGATGGATGCCACCTCGGTGCTACCTAGATATAGCAATAGGCGTGCCCGAAGGAGGCGTGGACGTGTCGGCACCGCAAGTGTTCCCATCCTGCGGTCGCGCCCGTAGGTTGCCCCCCACTTCTCGAAGCAAGCCGGGGATCTCGAGTGACAACGACCGCCACGAATCAGATCGATCCAGAGGCTTCGGCCGATCCCGGATCCATGCCCACGGGGAAGAAGATCGGGCTGATCCTCGGTCCGGCGCTCTTCGTCCTGATGCTCATCACATCGCCGATTCCGGGGGCTCCGGCGGCGAACCGGATGGCGGGCGTCGCGCTGCTGATGGCGACCTGGTGGATCACGGACGCGATACCCCTGTTCGCCACTGCGCTCGTTCCACTTGTCCTGTATCCGTTGCTCGAGATAGAAAGCGGTGGCGTCACTGCGCCTCTCTACTTCAACAGCACGATCATCCTCTTCATCGGTGGCTTCATGATTGCCCTCACGATGGAGAAGTGGGATTTGCACCGAAGGATCGCGCTCTGGATCATCGGAAAGATTGGTGGGGGCCCCGCGCGAATCGTGCTCGGGTTCATGCTGGCCGCTGGGTTTCTCTCGATGTGGGTCTCGAACACCGCCACGGCGATCATGATGATGCCCATCGGCCTGGCGATCGTGCTGCGGATGGAAGAGGAGTTCGGGATAAAGGACACGCGAGCCTTCTCCGTGGCCATCATGTTGGGGATCGCCTATTCCTGCTCGGTGGGGGGTGTAGCGACGCTCGTGGGGACCCCACCCAACCTCTCCTTCGCCCGAATCTTCCAGATCACTTTTCCCGAGGCGCCGATCATCAGCTTCGGTCAGTGGCTACTGCTAGGTTTCCCGGTCACGGTATTCATGCTCGCAGCGATTTGGTTTCTTCTCACCCAGGTGTTCTATCGAACCCCTCGGCACATCACGGTGGACCGAACGATCGTCGGGGCCGAGATCCAAAAGCTGGGACCGATTTCGTTCGAGGAACGTGCCGTGCTCGTAGTCTTCGCTGCGACTGCGGTTCTCTGGGTCTTTCGCAGACCCCTCGAGATTGGAGCGATCACGATTCCCGGCTGGTCGGGTCTTCTTCCCGATCCATCGCTCATCGACGACGGGACGGTCGCGATCACCATGGCCAGCATCCTGTTCTTCATTCCCACGCGAACCCCCGGGGCCCCGGCAGCCAGGTTGATGGGTCCGGACGTGATCCCAAGACTGCCCTGGAACATCGTGCTCCTCTTCGGAGGCGGATTCGCGCTGGCACACGGATTCCAGGTGACGGGTCTCTCCGCGTTCGTGGGCGAGCGCTTCGCCGGGCTTTCGTCGGTCGCCCCGCTCCTACTGATCGGGATCACCTGTTTCAGCCTCTCCTTCCTGACCGAGCTGACCTCGAACACTGCGACCGCGGAGATGATCCTGCCGATCCTCGCCGCTGCCGGAGTCGCCGCCGGCGTGAACCCGCTGATGCTCATGATCCCGGCGACGATCTCGGCCTCGTGCGCGTTCATGATGCCGGTGGCCACGCCATCGAACGCGATCGTGTTCGGGAGCGATCGGGTGACCATCGCGCAGATGGCGAGGGTCGGTATCTTCCTCAACTTGGTGGGGGTTCTGGTCGTCATGACCGTTTTCTACTTGGTGGGTATCCCCGTCTTCGAGATCGATCCTGCGGCCCTTCCTCCCTGGGCCGTGCTGCAGTCGTCCGGATGAGATTTGCGGGTGGTGCAGGCGGTGACCGCCCGCACTATGTTGGCGCGCTGGCAGCATCATCCGGCATCTCACAGCGGAGGTCTACATGGCGGAGGTTCGGGTCCTCGTCGGCACGAGAAAGGGCGCGTTCATCATTCGCTCGGACGGCAAGCGGAAGAATTGGGAGATCGACGGTCCGCACTTCGGAGGCTGGGAGGTCATGCACGTCGAGGGATCGCCCGCGGACCCCGATCGCTTGTACGCCTCACAGTGGACGGATTGGCACGGTCAGGTGCTCCAGCGCTCGAGCGACGGGGGAAAGACGTGGGAGCCGGTTGGCAACGAGTTCGCGTATCAGGGGACGCCGGGGACCCACCAGTGGTACGACGGAACCCCACACCCCTGGGAGTTCAAGCGAGTCTGGCACCTGGAGCCTTCCCCCAACGATCCGGACTTGGTGTACGCCGGGGTCGAGGACGCCGCTCTCTTCCGGTCCGGCGACGGAGGGTCGAGCTGGGAAGAGCTCGCGGGGCTACGGACGCACTCCACGGGCCAGGACTGGGCTCCGGGCGCAGGAGGCATGTGTCTCCACACGATCCTCATCGACCCGGCCAACCCCGATCGGATGTACGTTGCGATCTCGGCCGCAGGGGCATTCCGATCGGATGATGGGGGCCGCTCCTGGCGGGTGGCGACCAAGGGCCTGAGCTCCAACTTCCTCCCCGAGCCGGAGGCCCCGATCGGTCACTGCGTCCACAAGCTGAGTATGCATCCCTCCCGTCCGGATACGGTCTTCATGCAGAAGCACTGGGATGTCTGCCGCACGGACGACGCGGGTGAGTCGTGGCACGAGGTGAGCGGTAACCTGCCGTCCGACTTCGGGTTTACGATCGTCGTGCACGCACACGAGCCGGACACGGTCTACGTGGTTCCGATTCTGAGCGATTCCGAGCACTATCCGCCGGAGGGGAAGCTCCGCGTCTATCGGAGTCGGAGCGGTGGGAATGAGTGGGAGCCACTGACGAACGGACTCCCGCAGAAGGACTGCTATGTAGATGTCCTACGCGATGCGATGGCGGTGGACAGGCTGGACGATTGTGGCGTCTACTTCGGTACGACAGGTGGGCAGGT
>JAHEKL010000043.1 GCA_024638345.1 Gammaproteobacteria bacterium
CGCGGCCGTCACCTCGGTCTGCACCGCGGTTCTAATCATGAAGTCACCGCCGTCTCTTCGAAATGCGAACGACGACCGGGCTCCGTAGGTGAAGCCGTGCTTCTCACGAAGACTCACATTCAGCCGGCTGGTGAAGGCGCCTCCGAGAACCGCATTGGAGACCCTGAGCGGAATCTCGTCCGGATGTCCGCGCCGGGGTGCGGGCTGACCGATCCTCAGCTCCGATTGCACTGCTCCCGGCCGGTCTACGATCACCACGGATCTGGACTCGGGGCCTCGCGCTTTCGGGACCTCGCCGCGAGTCCCATCGCCGGCGGACCAATCCAAGAACCGCTCCTGCGCGAGCGTGGCGACCTGGCCCTCGCTCAGGTCGCCCACCAGGACGAGTCCGCCCCCCGTCGGGCTGTAGTACCTCGACGCGAAGGTCGCGCTATCGTCACGAACGATGGAGCTGATCGATTCCTCGCTCCCCGCCAATGGCCGTCCGTAGGGATGATCCGGACCGAAGACCCTCCGATCCAGCTCGTCATCGGCGAGGCTGCCCGGATCCATCTTGCGCTGCCGAATCGATGCGAGTCGCTGTTGGCGGGTCGTCTCCAGCTCGTCCTGCGGAAATACTGGAGTCCGGACGACCTCCGCCAGGAGATCGAGGACCTCGCCGACGCGCTCCGCCACACAGGTGAACCGAATCGTGGTCGCATCCCAGCTCGTCGACACTGCCAGGCCCGTCCCCAGCCTCTCGAGCTCCTCCGCCAACTCGCTGGCGGTCCGATCTTCCGTCCCACCATGGAGCGCGTCGCCGGTGAGCACGGCGATTCCTTCTCGGCCTGTGGCCGTGCGCGACTCGCCTGCGTCGATCACGAGGCAAGCGCTGACCAAAGGCACCTGACCCCGGGACATCGAGAGGATCCGAAGTCCGTTCTCGAGCATGCCAGCTCGCAAGCCAGGCAGGTGGAAGGGCCGGATCGATCCTCCCGGAGGAGGCGCGGATCGGTCGACTGAGGACGAGGATTCGGTCACGGCTCGACCGGGGTAGGAACGTAGGTGAGAATCGCTCGATTGTCCTGCCCGAGACGCTTCCCTGCGAATCGTTCCACTTGCCTCGCCTGCACGGCTCTCAGTCGATCGATCTCGGTGTTCAACCGAGCGGCGTCTCCGAAGACCATCTGGTTCATGGAGAGCAGATCGGCTCTCGAGGCCAGGCGCTCGACTTGACGGAGCAGCCGGGTCTCGGTGCGTGCCACTGCACGCTCCACCTCTGGCTGGCCCACCTCGGACATGGCATCCATCTCCTCCTCGAGGGCCCGACCCAGCGACTCGAGGTCGGTCCCCGGGTGGCCCGTAGCCCAGATGATCAAGAAGCTGGTCCCGGTGGCGAGTGGGGCCGCGAACGCTGTCACGTCCTTCGCGATTCGGCGCTCGCGGACCAGCCTTCGGTAGAGGCGCGAGGCCCTGCCGTCTCCGAGGACGGACGCAGCCACGTCGGCAGCGTAGAAGTCGGGATCCGTGAACGCAGGGATTCGACCAGCCAGATAGATGCGGGGGAGCGGGACTGCGTCTTCCACCTCCTCGCGAATCGTCCGACCGAGTACCGGATCGATCTGGATGCGGCCTGGAATCGGGGGCGGAGGATCACCCGCCGGGATCTCGTCGAAGTATCGTCGCACACGAGACAGGGCGTCAGCCGGCTCGAAGTCGCCAGCAAGGGTCAGCACGGCGTTGTTCGGCCGGTAGTAGGTTAGTGAGAAGGATTCCACGTCCTCGAGCGCGGCCAAAGCGAGGTCCTCCATGGACCCGATCACCGTATGGTGATAGGGGTGCTCTGGTGGATACAGCATCGCCTGCACTCGCTCGTGCCAGTCCCCGTAGGGCTGATTGTCGTAGGACTGCCGTCGCTCGTTCCGGACCACGTCCCTCTGGTTGTCCAGCTTTTCCTGGGTCATGGCCGGAAGGAGCCATCCCATCCGGTCCGCCTCCAGCCAGAGGGCAAGGTCCAGCTGATGCGCCGGAAGGGTCTCGAAGTAGTTGGTCCGATCGAACCAGGTCGTCGCGTTCATCGACCCACCCGCGGTTTCCAGGAGCTCGAAGTGCTTTCCCTTGGGAACGTGGGCGGAACCCTGAAACATCATGTGCTCGAAAAGATGCGCGAACCCGGTCTTCCCGGGAGCTTCGTCTTTCGAGCCCACGCCGTACCAGACATTCACTGCAACCACCGGAACGGCGGAGTCGGGCGCGAGAACGACGGTCAGACCATTCTCGAGGGTATGACGCTCGAGCTCGATCGAGAGGCGCGTGGATTCCTTACGGCCCATCGGTCAGGGGCGCTGCATCAGACGTTCGCGAAACGACGATGGAGCCAACGTGTCCCGTAGCATCTCGAGGGCCGCTTCGGGTCCGTTCTCGATCTCCGTCTGAGTCTGATCGAGCAGAGTATGGTCTAGATCGCTCGCCGCGATTCGACCTCTTTCCAGCATCTCGAGAGCGCGTTCCTCCCATCCCTCCGCGCATAGAACCAGCGCGGCCAGAAGCTGTGCCTCGATGTCGTCGGGTCGGACTCTGGCGCCCTCGTCGAGCGCCCTGAGCGACTCCGAAAGGTCTCCGGATTGGAGGGCCGTGAGTCCGAGAAGGATGAGTCCCCATCCGTTTCCGGGATCCAGTTCGACCGACTGGGCGAAGCACCGATACGCGGCATCCAGATCGCCCATGAGCGAGTGAGCGACACCCATCTCGAGCTGGATCACCGGGTCCTCGGGGTCCAACTCGACTGCGCGGCTCAGCTCACTCAGCGCGTCCTCCAACATGCCTTCGCGTGCCAGATAGGCGCCGTACCTCCATCGAGCCTCTGGAAGATCGGGGGCCAGAACGGCAGCTGTTCTCAGCGCAGCCTCCGCCGTCGGATCGTCGAAGGCGGCCACGGCAGTCCCAGCTATCGAGAGGAGTACCGGGTCTTCCGAACCGATCACCAAGGCTCGCTTGAACCGTTCGTAGGCAACACCCTTTAACCCCAGCTCCCGCTCCACAAGTCCCAACCAACAAAGCAAATAGGGCTGATCCGGCTCGTCTTCGAGTGCCCCTCTCAGGATCTCCGCGGCCCGACCCCAATCTCCGTACTCGGCGTAGAACAGCGCGCTTTGGAGAATCTCGGTCAGGGACTCCGACAGTGGACCGGAGGCGGAGCGCGAAAGTTCGTCGAGCATCGGCTCGGTCTCGTCAGGCTCCGAACTTCGCCAAGCGTCCGGCGTGCGCGAGCATGAGGCTCATCAGGTGCTTTCCCTCGAAGGCGCCGAGATCCCCACGCCGGCACTCTGCTTCCGAGAATGAGACACCGGTCGGACGCGCCGAGTCGGAAGCCAAGACGACCGGCACATGATGCCAAGAATGCACGCCCATCTTCGCGGGGGTCGAGTGATCACCGGTGACGGCGATCACGTTGGCTCCGAGCTCTACCAACCGAGGGATTCTTATGTCGATCGCCTCGATTGCGGCCACCTTGGCATCGAAGTCGCGGTCCTCGCCCCTGGCATCGGGCGCCTTGAAGTGAATGAAGTGGAACCCTGCCGTACCGAAGCAAGATGCCATCAGCTCCACAGCCTCCTCGTCGGAGGACGGTGCTCCCGGGATCTCCATGCCCACGAGTCTCGCCACTCCCCGATACATCGGATACCCCGCCACCGCCAGCCCCCCGAGCCCGAACCGCTCGCGCAGGGATGGGAAGCCCTCGTAGCGGGCGAATCCGCGAGCCAGGAGACCGGAGATGATCTCCTCTTGCCTAAGGAGATCACGTGCCTGCGTCAGGAAGCTGCGCATCAGATCGGCGGTCCGCTTCGAGCCCGGGCTCAGCGCTTCCGGAACGAGGGGCGGCACTCCCGTGGCCTGCGGGTCCGTGTCGGTGATGTCCGCATCGAGGTCGGAACCCCGGAGTACGAGCACGACGCGATGCTCCTTCTCGTGCATGAGAAACATCTCCACGTCCCCGTCCAGTTCGACGCCCTCGCGAAGACGCTCGACGATCCTGCGGCCTTCGGCATCCGAGGGTCGTCCCGCGCGCCGATCGGTGATCCGGTCTCGCTCGTCGAGGCTGGCGAGATTCAGGCGAACGGCGACGTCTCCGGAGGCGAGGTCGAAGCCGACTCCAAGAGCGCTCAGCGCACCACGCCCGATGAGGTACTGGGTGGGATCATACCCGAAGAGCGCGAGGTGACCCGGACCGCTCCCGGGCGTCACGCCGGGAGCGACGGGCAGGAGCATACCGAGCGAACTCCGACTCGCCAGCTCGTCCAGGTTGGGTGTGCGAGCCACCTCGAGCTCGGTACCGCCGGTGGGGTCCATCGGTAGCCCACCGAGCCCGTCCATGACGATCAGCAGTATGGTGGTTTCAGCGTCTCGGATCGCGAGATCGTCGGGAAATTCCACTTGGTGTTCCATGAGGGGTGAGCGGGACGGTTCGAGAATATACCTACTCGCGGCTTCGTTCGGTGCTCGGCTCCAGAGTTCCTTCGATCACGGGCTCGATCTGTACCACTCGAGCCAGAAAGAAGCCGTCTCCACCCCTGGGTTGGTAAAGCGGCATGAGAAGTCTGCCGGCCTCGGGTGCTCGCACCTCCACATCACGTTCCTTCGCGAGGAGCTCGCCCTTGCGGACCGATTGGAAGGACCGGAAGCCCGGAAGCATCCGGAAGGAGTGCTCCGGTCCCACCGGATGACGATGAAACACCTCGACGGCTCGTGGAAATCCGTCCGCTGCCAACGTGAGAGCCGTGCGGGCGCCCGGGACCCTGGGATCGTCACTCTCAAGCAGACCGATGGAATGGATCAGAAGCCAGACGGCGGAGCTGGCCATGACGATCGAGTCCGCACCGAGGTGACTTCCGGACTCGAAGCCCACGCTCACCCATCCCTGCCGATCCAAGTACTCCAGTAGGGTCCCCTGAATCTGATCGGATAGCCCGAGCACCAGAGGAACCGGAAGCACGCCCCCGAATCGCCTGTTTCCAAGCGTGTCTCCGATCACCGCGAAGGGCGGCGCGTTCCCCGATGTCGTGTGCAGGTCGATGATGTAGACCGGGCCCGAGCTGCGAGCGCGGATTTCGTCCAGGATCTCGAGGAGCTCCGCCTGCTCTCGCCCTTCGGTATCCGCGACTTCGGGGTCGAACCAGATCCGATTCAGGTCTCGCTCCAAGAACCGGACGTTCTCCTCCAGAGCCGGCCGGTTCCCCGTCAGCGCGATGAATCGGCCCCGGCTGAGACCCCCGCGACCCGAGTGTCTCAGCTCGCTGAGGACCGCTTCCAACGCTCTTACTCCTGCGGGCTCGTTCCCGTGCAGTCCACCCAGCCCTACGACCGTGGGACCCTCCCTCGGAGCCTCCACTGTGCCCAGTAGTCGCTCGATCATGTCCGGCGGCACGAGCTCTGATCTAGAGTGGAACGAATCATTCGCCCGGTAGGAACTCCTGGAGTAGGTCGTAGGCAATCGGCATGAAGTCACGGTCCGTGACGATCCCGACGAGTTTGCCTTCGTCCAGTACTGGCAGGCACGCGACGCCTCGATCACGCATCAGACGGATCGCCTCCAGCGTGGAAGTGGCGGGCGTCACGGTGACCGGATCCCGACCCATGATCTCTTTCACAGGCGTGGATCCGGCAAGACTCAACTCGCTCTGGCCCCCGATGTACCGAAGGATCGAGCGATACGAGACGACCCCTACGAGCCGATGCTCCGCGTCCTCGACGGGAACGTGACGGATCCTCTCCCGGTCCATCACGAACGCCACGAGATCGACGGATTCGTCCTCGTTGACGGTCATGAGATGGGTGTGCATGTACTGCTCCACCCTGAGGTAGTTCTGAATGGCGCCCCCAGCTTCGGAGATGTTCGCGGGCTCCCACTCGTTCACGGGAATACCCTCCTTTTGCCTGTGAAACATGGCGGCGGTGAGGGCGGCCAGCCGGCCCGACCTCGTGCCCTTGCCCCGCATCGCGGCCAGTGATCGGTGGGCCCATTCCGAGCCGGTCTGCCCCGATTTCACCCGCCGTTCGACGACGCCGAGGAATTGATCCGCGTCCCCAGGGTCGACTCCCGCGTCGGTCAGCCCGTCCCGAGCGAGTGGGAGGAGGGTGCCGAGGATGAGGCCCCGGACATCCACGATGTCGTCGTCAAACCAGCGGACTCCGGTGGCCAGGCCGCTCCGCGCCACGGCCAGGAAATTCGACCTTGCATCGCGAAAGTCCATGCGCTCGGACGGGTCGCCGAACTTCTCCGACGCTCCCAGAACCAGTCCGATCCAGAAGGCGGCGTTGGCCGTCTCATCGATCGTCGAGGGACCCGCCGGTAGCGCCCGGCACTCGATCCTGAGATGTGGCCGGCCTTCACTGATCCCGTAGCAGGGTCGGTTCCAGCGATAGATCGTCGAGTTGTAGAGTTGCAAGGCATCCAGCGATGGAACCCGCCCGGCCTCTAATTCTTCGAACGGGTCCTGCTCCACCGGCCCGGCCATCAGCACCTTGAACTGAGAGAGATCCTCTTCAAACAGCTCGGTCACCGAGTCCTTCACCCAGCGATTCCCGAATCGGACCCTGGTGCTCAGATCCCGCAAATACGGGGTGCCGGATCGGGTGTCCAGCGATTGCTGAAAGAGCGCAATCCGGGTCTCCGCCCAGAGCCGGCGCCCAAACAAGAGAGGTGAGTTCACAGACGCTGCGAGCACCGGGGCAATCATGAGCTGCGCCGTGTTGTAGAGACGTGGGAACTCCTCCACCCCCACCTGAAGGTGGACCTGGCAGCTCGCGTTACACGCCTCCAGCATGAGGGAGTCATGCTGGAGAATCAGCTCGTCGGCGCCCTCGATCTGGAGGTGGTACTCCCCGCCCCTCATGCGCGTGAGGGCTTCGTTGAGGGTGTAGTAACGCGGGATGGGCGTGATCTGCTCTAGGGTCAGATCCGACTTCGTCAAGGTCGGCAAGTTTCCCGCCAGCAGGACCCTGGCACCGTCCATGGCGGCCGCTTCCGCAACCTCGGTGATCGCCCGGTTCAGTGCCTGGTGGAGCTCCACCAGGCAGTGCCCGCGCAGCGGGATGGGATCGAGGTTCGCCTCCAGGTTGAACAGTGCCAGCTCCGTGGTGAAGGGCGGTCCACCCAACCGGCCGAGGACCTCCATTGCGAGCAGCGCGGGACGCCAGTCCTTGCCGATGAGGAACATCTCCTGCTCGGCCCCTATGCGTCTCACACCCTCCTCGATCCAACCGTTCTGAAGCATCTCCTCCAGGGCTCTGAGGTCGGTGAGGATCGAGCTCGTGAAGGCCCTGAGCGCGGCCGGTCGCAGATCCGGGTGTTCGATCAGTTTTCCCATTCGTGGCCCACCTCGATTGATCTCCCGGTGCCCTTGAACAACGAGAGCCGCCCCATCCTGACGGAGAGAGCGGCTCCCTAGGAACGACGGTCGATCCGTGCCGAGTCCCTGCGCCTACATGAGGGCTCCGGCCTCACCTCCAGCAGAAACGGTGAAGTCGATCCACATCCCGATTGCTGCATGCCCCGTAACGTAACAGACGAGCTGATACTCCCCGGCGTCCGTGGCGACGAACGTGATCTCCTCGGTCTCTCCGGGCATGGTCGCGTCCGTCATCGACGTCGGATCTGCGGTGACACCCCCCGGAAAGGCCGGGGTCACCTCCGAGAACACGTTGGGGAAGGTAGCGAGCTTCTCGTCGACCCCGACCGAATGCGCCATGGCCGGGTCCTGGTTGTCGAGCGTGATGGTCACGGTGTATCCCTCTGGAACCGTGATCCCACCGGTGCCTCCATAGAAGCCATTGAAGTTCCAGCGGTTGTTCTCCTGAGTGAGCCCGGCGACGAGCTGGATATTGACCGACCGCGCTGCATTGTCGACCTGCATCCAATCCGGCATCCCGAACTCGAGGGCAGCTGAAGGCGCCGTCTCGGCCGGCGCCGCGGCCGGCTCCGAGGAAGCAGGAGCCTGCTCCGGGGTGTCGCCTCCACCACACGCGACCAGCACCACTGCGAGCCCCGCTATGAAAGCCTTTATACGCATGATCTTACGCGTCCTTGTGTCGATCGTGTTGACCAATGGAAAACGAACGATTCCCCGACGTCCGGCGCGGTTTGCCGCGCCGATCGGGGAAGCCGTTCTGACGAACTGGTGTGTTGAGTCAGCTAAGATAAAGAACACTCCAGCAGAGTGGTAGGGAGCGGGGCTCCCGAATCACGAAGAGGAATAGGCCGCGTTCTCCGAGATATACCCCTCCGTCAGGTCACATCCCAGACCGAGGCCGCGACCCTCCCCCACTGCCAGGTCGATCTCGATGTCCACGGGATCTCCCTCCAGGAGCCTGCGTACTTCATCCGCATCGAAGGCTGCAACCCTCCCGCCCCGAATGACCGTCACTCCCTGAAGGCGCGCCGAGAGCGAGTCCGGCTCGATGCGACAGTCGACGCACTTGCCCACGGCCATCATGATCCGGCCGACGTTCGGATCCGCCCCGTAGGCCATCGTCTTGATCAACGGAGAGTCGATGACCGAGCGGGCCACCCGTCCACCCTGGATGTCGTCGGCCGCACCCTCGACGCGTACGCGGAGGAGTTTCGTCGCGCCCTCGCCGTCCCGGGCCAGCCACTCGGCCATTCGTACACACAGGTGCTCCAACCCCCCCCGAAAGGCGTCGCCGTCGACCTGGCCCGCTCTACCGTTCGCCATCAGCACGACCGTATCCGACGTGCTGGTGTCCGAATCCACGGAGAGACACTGGAAGCTGCGACTCGCCGCCGCCTCGAGCGAGTCTCGAAGCATCGGGACCGGAAGCTCCGCATCCGTGAAAAGGAAGACGAGCATGGTCGCCAGGTTGGGTGAGATCATACCCGAGCCCTTCCCGATGGCAGTGATCGTCGCGGGGCCAACTTGCAGGGACAGCGCCTTGGGCTCGGTGTCGGTGGTCATGATCCCTCGGGCACCGGGCCAGGGATCCGGCCCCAGCTCGGCAGCCATCCCGCGAAGACCGCTCTCGATCTTCTCCATCGGCAAGCGCCGCCCGATGATTCCCGTCGAGCTCATCAGGACCAGGTCCTCATCGATCCCGAGCTCTTCGGCTGCGAGGCGACCCATCCGGCGGGCGTCCTCCACGCCTTCGGGACCCGTCGCCACATTGCTCACCTTGGAGTTCGCGACAATGGCCTGAAGCCGACTTCTGCGGAGGCGCTCCCGGCCGACCACGATTGGTGCGCCGGGCAACTGATTCCTAGTGAAGAGGGCGACCGCGGCCGCGGGCGACTCCGAGTAGAACAGGGATAGATCCGGGCTGTTCGATTTCAGCCCGCAGCATCTCGATGTGCACAAGAACCCCAGGGGCAGCCGGGGCGGATCGTGAAAGGACATGGCGCGCGGACGTGGTAGGGGTGGACCTCAAGAAAAAGAAAAGCCGATCCGAACAGGATCGGCAGCGAAAGATGGTCGCACGGCCCGGAATCGGGCAACGCCCCTAGCGCGCCCTCCACGAAGCGGACGCCGGTCCCAGATCACGCGCCAACGCCCTGAGATTCCGAGCCACGGCCTTCTCGCCGCGGGACTCCGCGTCGCAGGCTCGGGCCAATAGCCATTCGATTCTTTCTTCGAACGTCCGATGGATTCCCATCTCCGATGTCCCCGTGGCGGTGGCCTCACCACCCGTCCCATCCGCTTCACCGGATTAGTACGTTCGCGAGCGCGAAAAGGATTCAGCCCTGGCTATGAGGGTTCGGGGAAGTGTCGGAGTCCGGATATGAGAACGGGAGGGCGAATCGCCCTCCCGTCTTTGTCGTGAGCGAACGCGTCGCCTCGGTCAGTCCTCTTGAGTGGCGGCGATGATCTTGCTCTGCTCGAAGTCGGGCACCGGCTCGTAGGCGACCAGGTCTCGGGTGTGGTGAGCTCGCCCGTGCGTCATCGCCCGCAAGGCCGCGGCGTACTTGTAAAGCTCGGCTTGTGGGATGCGAGCCCGAATCACGGTTCGACCCGCCTTGCCGTCGACCCCTAGCACCTTGCCCCTCCTCTGACTCACGTCCGCCATCACGTCCCCCATGTAGGCTTCGGGAGTCGTCACCTCGACCTCCATGATGGGCTCCAGGAGGGTCGGTCCGGCTTCCTGCGCGGCTTTGCGGAACGCGATGGATCCCGCGACCTGAAAGGCGATGTCGGAGGAGTCCACGGCATGATAGGAACCGTCGTAGCACTCCGCCTTGAAATCCACCGTCGGGTAGCCCGCGAGGATTCCCTTCGCGGCGGCCTCGCGGATCCCCCGGTCGACCGAGGGGACGAAGCGTCCGGGAATCACGCCGCCCTTGATCACGTTGACGAACTCGTACCCTGCTCCCGAGGGCTGAGGCTCCAGGCGGATCCAGCAATCTCCGAACTGCCCGCGACCCCCACTCTGCTTCTTGTGTCGTCCGTGGGCCTCGGCCTTCCGTGTGATCGTCTCCCGATACGCGATCTTGGGTCGTTCGGTCTCCACGTTCACGCCATACTTCCGCGCCATTCGCTCCAGTTGGATGTCCAAGTGGAGCTCCCCCATCCCTCGCACGATCGTTTGGTGCAACTCGGCGTTGTATTCGGACCGGAAGCAGGGATCCTCCTGCGCCAAGTGGACCAGCGCTTCGCCCAGCTTGTCGTCGTCGTTCCGGCTGACGCCGCGAACGGCCAGCCGGATATCCGGGTTGGGGAAGTCGATTCTCGGAATCACGCGCTGCCCCGAGGGGTCCGCCAGCGTGTCGTTGGTATGCGTGTCCCGCAGCTTGGCGATGACCCCGATGTCGCCCGCGTGCAGTTGGGCCACCTCCGGGCGATCCTTGCCCAGCGCGACCGCCAAGTGATTGAGCTTCTCCTGGGATCCCCGGCTGGCATTGACCACCTGGGCTCCGTTCTTCACCGATCCACTGCAGACCTTGAAGAGCGAAAGACTTCCTACATGAGGCTCCGAAGTGGTCTTGAACACGAGAGCGGTGAACGGCTGATCGTCGGATACCACGAGCTGCGTGGGATCCCCTCCGTTCACCGAGGCCATCTCGGCCAGCGCCTTCGACGGATCCGGGAAGAGGTCGACGATGCGGTCCAGCAGCGCCCGAGTTCCGAAGCCCCGCCTGGCAGCGCCCAGCATCACCGGAACGATCTCGTTCGTCCGCACTCCGGTGGCGAGGGCCGCGACGGCCTCATCCGGGGAGATCTCGCCTCCCTCGAGATACTTGTCGAGGAGCGCTTCGTCGAGCGTAGCGAGAGTCTCCTGGAGCTCGGTTCTCCACTTCTGAAACTCGTCCGCAATCTCCTCCGGGATCTCTCCCTCCTCGTACTCGCCTTTGGTGCCGGAGGGCTTGAAGATGTGAGCCCGATCCTCGAGCAGATTCGCCAAACCGGAAAACGTCTCTCCGGACCCGATCGGGATCTCGGCGGGGACGGCCTTGGTCGTCAGCCGCGACCGGATGTCCGCGAAGACGCCGGCAAAGTCCGCATGCTCCTTGTCCATCATCGAGACGAAGAGGATCCGGGGGATCCCGCGGGCCTCGCAGTACTCCCAGACCTTCTCCGTGCCGACTTCGACGCCGGAGGTCGCGCCAAGGACGACGATGGCTGCATCGGCTGCCCGGACTGCCGCGAGCGCATCCCCGGTGAAGTCGAGATATCCGGGAGTGTCGAGGAAATTGATCTTGTGGTCCCTCCACTCGCCGAACGCGGGGGTGAGCTGCATGGAGACCCCGTGCGAGATCTCTTCGGGGCTGGTCATCGTGAGTGCATGACCATCCTCCACGTTCCCCTTGCGTGACGAGGTCCCGGCCGTGAAGCAGAGCGCGTCGATGAGGGTTGTCTTGCCCGCGCTGGCATGCCCCAGCACGGCGACGTTACGAATCCGTTGGGTAGGGTAATCCTTCACTACCGTCATTTGATCTCTCGGAATTGTTGGAGCCGGAGCGGGAGCTACACGGCTGGGTTCATGTCCAGTGGGTCAATAGTGCGACCACTCCAGACGGATCTTCTTCCCTTCCCAGTGGATCGATTCCCACCGTTGCAGCTTGGCTGGATCCCGATAATGGAAGGTCAGCGTTGGCTCGGGAATCCCGTCTTCCCCGACGAACTCCACGCCGTGCACTTTCCCTTCGAACTTCTGCGCATCTTCCTCGTCCTCCAGGGAAGCCTCCATCCCCGTATGGACCATTCCCTCTTCGATCACACCGACCAGCCCGAAGAGGTATCGATCCTTGAGGTTCACTGCTCGATGCACTTCGAAGAGAGCGGCCATCAGCTGGGCCTCCTAGCGTGGAGAGAATGGACACGGCGCAGGGACGGACACCTGGGCTCGACAACGGACCCCAAAACGGGATCCAAGGGAAACGTTCTTTGTCGAGCGAGGTTCGGCAAGTGTCTTCTTCGGAACATCGATATCCTTCTTCACAGCGGTCCGGCCCTACGCCGCCGCCGAGTATTTCCAGGCTACGCTTGGCTCGTTGGTGACGCAAGCCGTTCGGCGCCGGTCGCGCCGCGCAGCTCGGCTCCCCTGGGAAACGGTCGAGAACGCAACGGCCGCAACGCTTCTTCCTTCGTGTGCTCCTCGAAGAAAGCGGAGCTAGAACTGGCGCCCCGAGCAGAAAGGTTGAATTGTGGTATAGGATGGTAGGTTACCTGGAGGTGATCCTGGGGATTCGGCGCTCAGCATTTGGGCGGGGCCTCTTGTCTTCAGGGGGTAGGATGGCGACACGAGGCGGAATCAACGGCCTCAAATTGACACCAGCACCGAGGGGGACACCATGGGTATAGGCTCGACGTTGTCCAGGCTCCTGACCGTATTCGCGGTCGCAGGGGTCTTCGTGGTTTCAGGGTGCGGTCCTCAGGAGTCGGCGGCGGGCAGTGAGGGTATGGCCGCCAGCAGCTCCATGGCCGCTCAAGAGGGGTTGGTCCACGATGGGCAGGAGCTGTATGGGCACTACGAGCAACCTGAGCCGTGGCCGCAGGGGCTTCCGGACGACCTTCACTCGCACGAAGGTTGGACCTGGGGATCCCAGGCGGCGGTGTTCGCCGAGAATTCCGATAGGATCTGGATCGCGATGCGTGGAGAGCTTCCGCTCCCACCGGGGAACGCTCCATGGACGCCCTATGCGCTGATCGAACCTTTCAGGGGGAACGCGAGCCCCAACGACGACAACGGGGTGCGGGGCTACGAGCGGCGATACCTGCACGTCATGATGGCGGTCAACTCGGACGGCGAGCTCGTCGAGCATTGGCCCGAGCACAACGCGCTCTTCGACGTGCGCGGTGGACGCGGACCGCACAAGATCAAGATCAGCCCGTACGACCCGGACAAGCATATCTGGGTGATCGACGACAACCTCCATCAGATCCACAAGTTCACCTACGACGGTGAGTTGGTGCTGACACACGGAGAGCAGCTGGTTCCTGGACGGGGCCCGAACAACTTCAACCGTCCGACGGACATCGCCTGGCTACCCGACGGGACCTACTTCATCAGTGACGGCTACGTCGGCACCCGCGTCGCGAAGTACGACGCCGACGACAACTTCATCATGGATTGGGGCCAGGAGCCGGTCGACCCGGCCAACCCCGGGCCGTACGAGTTCGATACCGTCCACGCGATCACGATCAGCGAGGATCGGCTGCTCTACGTCTCGGACCGGGCGCATGCGCGCATCCAGGTGTTCGACGAGAACGGCCAGTTCCAGTTCATGTTCCCGACGGGACCGCGCGGGGAGTCTCTGCCCTATGCGATCGAG
>JAHEKL010000044.1 GCA_024638345.1 Gammaproteobacteria bacterium
GTGGATCATGCCACCGATTCGATCCCACCTGATGTCACGGAGAAGCCACGGCGGCCCCGTGGCCTCCGGCTCCGATGAATAATAAACCATCCAGGGACGTCCTTCGATGGCTTCCCGCGTAACGAACCCCCAGTACCTGGAGTCCTCCGAGTTGTCCCGGTTGTCCCCCAAGACGAAGAACCGCTCCTTCGGCACGATCAGCGGACCCCAGTTGTCACGGGACGGTCGGTACCGACGCTGCGAGCCGCGTTTGGGCAGATAGCCTTTCTGCCACGACATGCTCGGGTGAACTGCGTCTCCTTCGGGGTCGAGGTAGGTGACATAAGGCTCGGCGACGCGAGCACCGTTCACGAACAGGCCCTTGTCCTTCATCTGCAGCGTGTCGCCCGGCAGCCCGACGAGTCGCTTGACGTAGTGCTTCTCGGGCTCGTGAGGGGGGTGAAAGACGATCACGTCGCCACGAGCGAGCTTGGAGAACGCGGGAAGCACCAGTCCCAGCCCGGGGATCTCAGCCCCGTACACCGCCTTGTTCACGAGCAGGAAGTCACCCGCTAGCAGTGTGCCCTCCATCGACGAGGTGGGGATCTTGAAAGCCTCGAGCAAGACCGCGCGTACGAGGAAGAAGAAGACCAGAACCGCAACGACCGACCGGGTCACTTCATGAAGCGCTCTGAGCAACTTGGGGAAACGTGCGGATCGTCTTCTCGGGCCGACACCTTCGGGCTCCGGAGAGGGTACCGGAGTCTCGTTCCGTCGGTTCGGCGCAGGGTCGTTCAATTTTCTCTCGTCAGACCGAATTTGTCGATCTTCTTGTAGAGGTTGGAGCGCGGCATCTCGAGCACGCGGGCCGTCTCCGAGACATTCCAGTCGTGATCTCTCAGTTTCTGGACCAAAAAGGCTCGCTCGGCCCGCTCCTTGAACTCCTGAAAGGTGCCCGAGGAGAGCAGCTCCGCGCCCAGACCCGTCGTAGCCTGCTCGATCGCGCCGATCAAGTCAACATCCTCAGCAGTTATCCGGTCTCCACGGGCCAGGATCAGGAGCCTTTCGACGGTGTTTCTCAACTCCCTCACGTTACCGGGCCATTCCAGGTCCTGCAGGCGAGAAACGGCGGTCACGTCCAGCTCGCGCACCGGAAATCCGTGCCTCGCGTGCATATCGTCGCAGAAGTGCTTCACAAGCATCGGAATGTCCTCTCGACGCTCCCTGAGGGTCGGCAGGTGAATCGGGACCACGTTAAGACGATAGAAGAGATCTTCTCGGAAGGTTCCCTTCTCGATCTCATCCGCGAGGTCCTTGTTCGTGGCGGACACCACCCGAACATCGACCTCCCGTGCCTTCTGGCCTCCCACCCGAGTGACCCTGGCTTCCTCCAGCGCCCGCAGGACCTTCGCCTGCGCCGCCAGGGACATGTCCCCGACCTCGTCCAGAAACAGCGTACCTTCGTGCGCCTGCTCGAACTTTCCGGCGCGATCCTGGACGGCGCCGGTGAACGAGCCTTTCATGTGGCCGAAGAGCTCCGATTCGATCAGCTCGGAGGGAATCGCCGCGCAGTTGACCTCGACGAACTCAGCGTCCGCTCGAGGAGACAGTCGATGGATGGCCCTGGCCACCAGCTCCTTGCCGGTGCCGTTCTCTCCCGTGATCAGCACGCGGGCGTCGGTAGGAGCGACCCTCTCGATCCGCTCCAGGACCTGTCGGATCGCGAAGGAGCCGCCGACGATCTGGTGACGGGTCTCCACCTCCCAACGGAGCTGCGCCACCGACTGCGACAGCCCTTGGACGCGGAGGGCGTTCCGTAGGGTGACGAGAAGCCGGTCCGTGTCGAGCGGCTTTTCCAGGAAGTCGTATGCCCCCAGCCGAGTCGCCTCCACCGCGGTGTCGATGGTGCCGTGCCCCGAGATCATCACGACCTGGCCACCCGGCGCGAGCGTTCGAAGTCGGTCGAGCGCGTCGAGACCGTCCATGCCCGGCATCTTCACGTCGAGGAACGTCACCTCGGGTGGGTCCGAAGCCACGAGCTGAAGTGCCTCGTCACCCGAGCCGGCCACAGAGACTCTGTGACCCTCGTACTCGAAGAGCTGGCGCAGGACGTCTCGGATGGAATCCTCGTCATCCACGATGAGGAGGTGGGCCATGGTCGTCCGCTCAGGGCCGCTTCGAGCGCGGCTTGAGGGGACTGTTCCGCAAGAGGGTATAGCGGGGACCTTGGCGCGAGAGCTGGCTCCGCATGAGGTCGACCGTCTCCGCCGGCACCTTGCCCCGATAGCGGAGGTCAGCCGAAAGCCCGTCCAGTCCGCGAAAGGCGCCGGCCCCCTCTCGTTCCTCCGCACGACCTAACGTGACGTGCGGATGGAAGGCCCGAGTTTCGCGCTCGAATCCGTGATTGGCCAGCCCCCACTCGATATCCTGCTTGAGGCAGCGGAGGGCCGGCGTGGGATCGACTCCGATCCAGATCACCCTCGGACGACGAATGGTCGGAAACGCCCCGAACCCTCCGATCGAAAGCGGGAACGCGCCCGTCGCGGCCGCGACCCGATCCACCACCTTCTCGATCGCGGGCACCAACTCGGGTCGGACGTTCCCGAGGAACTTGAGGGTCAGGTGATAGCTCTCCGGCTCCATCCAGTGCACGGGGAAACCGGTATCCCGCAGAGGCGCCGTGGCCTCGTAGATACGGTCCCGCTCAGCCACGGGCAGATTCAGTGCTATGAAGAGTCGCATGTACTCTTGGGGAGGAAAGACTGGCGCCGGAAAGTTGACCCCTCAGCGCCGACGTCTGTTCCAATCAGCCGAGTGGAGTGGAATGGCCGTGCCCTGACATCGGGCTCAGAACGACGTCGTCAGCCGCTGATCCGCGACTCGATATTGGAGGGCCTCGGCGATATGAGACTCACCGATCTGCTCCTCCCCTGCCAGATCCGCCACTGTTCTCGCCACCTTGAGAGCCCGATGGATCGCCCGCGCCGAGAGTCCCATGGCATGAGAGGCCTCACGAAGCAGCCTCTTGCCGTCAACGTCGGGACGACAGCAGCTCTCCGCCTCCGCTGGGCGGAGGGCCACGTTCCAATTCGGGCCTTCGCAACCGCCACGCCCCCGGGCGGCCCGCCGGGCCCTGGCGGCTAGGACCCTGGACCGAACGTGCGAAGAGCGCTCTGTACCCGCGCCCCGGTCCAGTTCGTCGAAAGAGATCGCCGGCACCTCCACGTGCAGGTCGATTCGGTCCCGCAGAGGACCGGACACGCGTGCCCTGTATCGCGTCACCTGGCCAGGATCGCAGAGGCAGCTCTTCGCTCGATCCCCGAGGTGCCCGCACGGACAGGGATTCATCGCCGCCACGAGTGCGAACCGAGCGGGGAATCGAACCCGATCCCTCGCTCGCACCAGCGAGATCCAACCGTCCTCCATTGGCTGCCGAAGCGCTTCCAGGGAATTCCGGGAGAACTCCGGGAGCTCGTCCAGGAAAAGAACTCCATGGTGGGCCAGGCTCACCTCTCCCGGGCGGATCGGGGAACCGCCTCCGGTGAGCCCGGCGGACGAGATCGTGTGGTGGGGAGCCCTGAAGGGTCGGGTGAATACGAGCGGCTGCTCCGGCGGAAGAAGTCCTGCCACCGAATGGATGGTGGTGACCTCCAGCGCTTCCTGAGAAGTCAGGGGTGGAAGGATGCCCGCCAGCCTTCTCGCCAGCATCGTCTTTCCGGATCCTGGCGGACCCAGCAGCAGGATGTTGTGGCCGCCGGCCGCGGCGACCTCGAAGGCTCGCTTCGCGGACGGATGTCCTCTCACGTCCGCGTAATCCGCGTTCTCCTTCGGCAGCCGAGACAGCTCCTTGGAGACGTCCACCGTCGACGGCTCGAGAGCCTTCCTCCCCACGAGGTGATCGATGACCTCGCGGAGCCTGGCGGCTCCCAGCACACGCAGGGATGAGCTCGCAGCCGCCGCCTCCGAAGCGTTCGAGAGAGGGACGACCAGACTCGTCACTCCAGCCTTCGAGAAGGCCGACGCGGCGGCGAGGCATCCTCGAACGGGGCGTAGCCCACCGTTCAGCCCAACCTCCCCCACGAAGCCGATTTCCGAGAGGCTGTCTTTGGGGACGTGACCGGCGCCCGCGAGAAGCCCGACCGCGAGAGGTAGATCCAACCCGGCACCTTCCTTCTTGAGATCGGCAGGGGCCAGGTTCACTGTGATCCGCTTCGGGGGGAGCCGGTACCCTGCGTTCTGAAGGGCGGCTCGCACCCGCTCCCTTCCCTCTCTGACCGCACTCTGAGGGAGACCTACGACCGAAATGGACGGAAGCCCCGAAGTGACACTCACCTCGACGCGAACCAGCACACCCTCGACGCCGACCAGGACAGCCGAGAGCACTTCCACCATCATCGACGGTCTCCTCGAGATCGGGCGGCACGGGGGGAGAGGTTGGTACTCCGCCCAATCAGGAGGCAGCTCGCGGGCCGAGCCATAGGCTTCCGGGACCCCCGTCAGTCCCTCAGGGGCACACCTACCAGCGTTTCCAGCGAAGTGAACGAGATGTGGAAGTCGTAGATGGCGGAGATCTCGTCTCGTTCCGCCTGCGATAGATTCGCCTGCGCATCCACCACCTCGATGGAGGTGGCAAGACCGAGACGAAAGCGCTCCTCGGCCAGCCGAAGTTCCTCCGCGGACGTTTCCCGGATTCTGGCCTGGAGCTCTGCCGTCCGCTGTGCGGTCTGTACCGCGCGGAGAAAGCCTTCGATCTCCGCCCTCAAGCGAAGCTCCTCGGCCCTCACTTGGCGCTGGGCGTTATCGGCCGCCACTCTAGCCTCCTCGATCTGAAGCTGCCTCGAGAACCCGGTGAACAGAGGGAGCGATACGTTCGCGGAAAACGAGACTGGCTGAGTGTCGTAGCCGAACGGAAAGCCCGAGTTCGCATTCTCGATATTGGTCCTGACAGAGGCGGCGACAGCCGGATCCGAAGGATCGAGGGAGCCGCACTCGAGCGGTGGATCGCCGAGGAGATCGAGGACCCGGTTGTTTTGCACGCAGCTTTCGAATCGCCCGGTGAGTTGCCCCAGGGCATCGGACACCAGCGTACCGATCCTGTCCGCCTTGAATACCGATCCCGACCAGCCGGCGGAGAGCGAGAGGGTCGGCAGATACTGGGTCTGTGCGATCCGGGTCTGGGTCCGCGCCGAGGCCGCCTCGCTTCGACTGGCGCGAAGGCCCGGATTTCGAGCCAAGGCGAGCTCGAGCAGCTCTTCCGTGGTCAGGTCGGGGTCGAAGACCTCGAACTCGGTGGTGAGCGCCAGGTCCATGCTGACCTCCGCTCCGATCGAGCGCATCAGCGCGAGCCGCGTCGTGACGACGGAGTTCTCCGCCTGCAGCAGCAGGACCTGCGCCTGTCCCTGTTGCGTCTCGGCCCTCCGGATATCCAGGGGCGTTGCCGCTCCGACCGCCACCTGCGTTTCGGCTTGAGCCACGTAGGCACTCGTGCGCTCGACTTCGGCTCGGGCCTGCTCGAGCTCCTCGTCGGCCTGCAATGCACCCAGATAGGCACGAGTCACCTCGTCCAAGAGGGCCGCCGACGCGCCGTCCACCTGTGCGCGGGTGACCTGTTCCTGAGCGCTCACCACGCTCGGCTGCATGATGGCAGCACCGTTCAAGCTGAGGGATAGACCGAGACTGTAGACCGATGCCAACTGCGCGGGGCGCGTACCCAACGTGAAGTCGCCGAACTGCCGATCCCCCCCCGCCGTATACCCGAAAAAGTTGGAGATCGTAGCCGAGGGCACGAAGCTCGCCCATGCTTCGCGTCTTCGCCAATCGAGGGTCTCGAGCCCGCTGGCTTGGATCCCGTATTCCGGGTTCCGTTCCAGAGCGATCTCGATGGCATCGTCGAGAGAAAGCGCGCGGAGCGGCGGGCCTTCCTGAGCGAACCCAGGCAGGGGAACGGCGAGGCCGAGCGTCAACAGACAGGTGAAGATCGAGCTCGTTCGCGTGGTCTCTTGCACGGTCGTGGACTCCGGTGGGCGTGGGTTCTCGACTTCCCGGGCGCTCGGCTCGTAAGCGCGATGGACCCGTCGGGATTCATGCGATATCGATGATCGGAAAGGCCCGGCCGCGACGGCGCTCGAGCGGAAGGCGGCGAGCGGATCTCAGGAGAAGCGAGATGGACGGCGCAGATGGTGCTCTGTCGATGTCTGGAAGGCCTTGGCGAGCAACAGCGCCTCCGCATCGCGCCACATTCCCCCGACGAACGAGATGCTGGTCGGCGTCCCGTTCGCTCGGAATCCCGCCGGAACCGCGACGACCGGATGACCGGAGAGATTGGTGGCGAGCACGAGCCCATCCGCAAATGTCGGTGCCACGACGACGTCGACGTCGGCCCATGCCTCGTCCAGAGCCTCGATCAGCATCGCTCGGGCCCGATTCGCCTGGATGTATTCCACGGCGGGGATCAGACGCGCGGTTCGGAACGTGTTCGGCCAGTCGTCCTCGTCCTGGCCTCGAAGGAGGTCGTCTCTGTCACTTCGGGTCAGTGTATCGAACGACGCGGCCGACTCGGCCGAGAGGGTGAGCCGCATGGCGTCGATCGGGAGTCCGTCCGGGAAGCCCACCGGCCGGAGGGCGATCCCCATGTTCGATAGGGTTCGCAACGCAGCGACGTCCGTCTCCCGGCTCTCGCTGGATCGCTCGAAGGCGTCCGCGAGGTATCCGACTCGAAGGGCGGAAACCTCGCCGTCGCCATCCCAAGCGAAAGGCACTTCGCGAACAGCCTTGTCCAAACCGTCGGGGCCCTGGATCACCGAGAGCACCGTTGCGCAGTCCTCCGCCGACCGACCGATCGGACCGATCTTGTCCATCGTCCAGGAGAGCGTCATCGCGCCGAAGCGACTGACTCTACCGAAGCTCGGTCGCAGCCCGGTCGCTCCACAGCGCGCAGAGGGCGAAACGATCGACCCAACCGTCTCGCTCCCGATCGCGAACCCGACCAGACCCGCGCTGGTGGCCGCGGCGGAGCCGGCCGATGAGCCGCTCGAGCCTTCCTCGAGATTCCAGGGGTTCTTGGTCTGCCCGCCAAACCACCGATCGCCGCGGGCCAGTGCACCGAGCGTGAGCTTGGCCACGAGCACCGCGCCGGCCTCTTCCAGTCGCCGGACCACCGTCGCCTCACGATCGAACTGCTGTCCTCGGTAGGGCGTCGCGCCCCAGGACGTCGGGTATCCTCGTGTCGAGAGGAGGTCCTTTGCGCCCCATGGGATGCCGTGCAAAGGCCCTCGAATCCGCCCCTGAGCGATCTCCCGGTCGGCGCGCTCGGCCTGTTCGATGGCGAGCTCCTCGGTCAGAGTCACCACGCAGGCGAGATCTCCATCGAAGCGTCGCAGACGATCCAGGTACAGCCGGGTCAGCTCGACCGAGCTCACCGTTCCACCCCTGAGCAGAGCTCCCAGTTGTCCGATGGAGGCGAAGGCCAGATCGACGGGGCGGGTCGGGTCGGGGAGCGAAGTGGGCTCGGAGGGTCGCACGAAAGAGGGTCCTTCCGGGGCGCCTCGTCCGTTCGGATCCGAGTCGAAATGGAAGACCGGGGCCACGTGGTGCGGAATCGTCAGCGCCCTCAGCTCGTCGAACGAGTCCCGGTTCGCCGTCAGACGCTCGATCATCATCGCGCGCTCCTCAGGCGAGAAGGTGATACCCACCAGCTTCTCGGCCTCCGCGACGACCTCGGTCGTTATCTCCGCAGCATCCTGTACCTTGGCCCACAGGACCCCCGGAAAGAGACCTCCGGTCAAGCCCATGGCGGAGAGAGCTGAAAGGAAGCGTCTTCGTGGGAGCCCCCCGTGAGCCCCGTCCCCGTCTGCTATTGGCTCTTCGGGACTACCCGGATCATTGAATGGGTGGGTGACGGACATCCGTCTCAAACTCCCCGCTCGGGGCACCTGGGGCTGGAGGAGATCACGATCGACCGACCGCATCGAACGATGTGAAGCCGAGGGGGACGACGCAAGCCGCTCGAAGGCATTCGCCAGGGTGGGGGGGAAAAGCCCATCTGTGAATCCCGGCCCATTGCCACCGCCAGCCCTCGTCCTTATCTCTTCTCCGCCGTTTCCCCTCGGGTCTGCCAGGGGCTCTGCCGCGCTCATGCCATCACCGCTCTTAGGGAGCTCGCGAATGCAGCTAGCGGTCCTTCGAGAACGCCACCCCGAGGAACGCCGGGTGGCCCTCTCCCCGTCTCACGTCAAGTCGCTGATCGAGACCGGTTGGGACGTACGAGTGGAATCTGGCGCTGGCGGTCACGCCGGGTGGAGTGACGCGGACTATCAGCACGCAGGCGCGAAGATCGAGTCCGATCGCGTCGCTCTCCTCGAGGAAGCGCGATGCGTGGTCAAGGTTCGCCCACCCTCGCTGGGACCGGACGGGGGGAACGAGGTCGATGGCCTTCCGGAGGGCTCGATCCTGGTCAGCTTTCTTTCCCCCGGTACTCCGGAGGAGCTTCCGGAGCGGCTCGCGGCTCGCAGAATCTCGGCCCTCGCGATGGAGCGAATTCCGCGGACCACTCGGGCTCAGCGTATGGATGCGCTTTCGTCTCAAGCGACTGCGGCAGGATACCGAGCCGTGTTGCTCGCGGCGACGCACCTCCCGCGCTTCTTTCCGATGCTGACCACCGCGGCTGGCACGATTCGACCGGCCAGGGTCACGGTGTTGGGCGCAGGTGTCGCCGGACTTCAAGCGATCGCCACGGCCCGGCGGCTCGGTGCGGTCGTTCAGGGCTACGACATCCGGGCCGCTGCAGCCGAGCAGGTAAGGAGTCTTGGTGCCACGTTTCTAGAGGAGGAGGAGGAAGAGCTGCCGGAGGGCGCCGAGGCAGAGGGTGGGTACGCCCGAGCTCTCGAGGAGAGCGAGCGGGATCGGCAGCTCTCCTTCCTGGGCAGGCATCTTCCCAAGGCGGACGTGATCATCACCACGGCTCAGATTCCTGGACGGGCGGCCCCCGTTCTGGTCACTCGTTCCATGGTCGAGGCGATGACGCCCGGATCCGTGGTGATGGATCTCGCAGGTGAGACCGGAGGGAACTGCGAGCTTTCGGTCGCCGGTCAGGTGGTGGTCCACGAAGGTGTGACGATTCTTGCGCCTGTGGATCTGCCCTCGGGTCTCGCTCAGCACACCAGTCAGATGCTCGGCACCAATGTCTCGGCCCTGCTCGCGCTATTGGTCCACGACGGCGAGCTGAAGCTCGACCTCGAGGACGATATCATCGACCACGTGCTGGTGACGCATGAAGGCTCGGTTCGCATCTCGGGATAAGGAGCGGATGAATGGGTGAATGGCTGATCGGAATCTACGTGTTCGTGCTCGCGATGCTTCTGGGCTTCGAGCTGATCACGCGGGTGCCGCCCACTCTGCACACCCCCCTCATGTCGGGCGCGAACGCGATCTCCGGGATCACCCTGATCGGCGCGCTCCTCGTGGCCGGGGGGGAAGGGGGTGGATTGGCCGCCGTGTTGGGCGGGGTAGCGGTCGCGATGGCAGCGATCAACGTGGTGGGCGGCTTCCTCGTGACCGACCGTATGCTTCGCATGTTTCGAAAGGACTGAGTCCCGAGCCGGGGAGAAGACGTGCCCGAATTCGTCCTGGACCTCGTTTACCTCGCGTCAGCTGTTCTCTTCGTCTTCGGGCTGAAGCAGCTGGGCTCGCCGGTCACGGCACGGCGGGGTAATGCGCTTGCGGCGTCGGCGATGCTCCTCGCAATCGTGGGGACTCTCCTGGATCGCGGGATCGTGACGTGGGAGATCATCGCAACCGGCCTCGTCGCGGGCACGATCATCGGACTGCTGCTGGCTCGCACTGTGAAGATGACGGCCATGCCGCAGCTCGTCGGCGTATTCAACGGATTTGGTGGGGGCGCCTCGGCGCTGGTAGCGGCCGCGGAGCTCATCCGATCGGGACCGGGAGTGGACGCGGGAGCGGCGGCCGGGGTGACCGCCGCTGCCGGAATCCTCGTCGGCTCGGTAAGCTTCTCCGGCAGCTTCATCGCATTCGGAAAGCTTCAAGGATTCGTGCCGGGTCGCCCCCTCACCTACCCGCTGCAGCGAACCCTGAATCTCATCCTGTTCTTGTCTCTCTTGGTGGCCTCGGGATACCTGGTGGCTTCGGCGGAGTATCCGATTGCGTCAGCCATGCTGGCCGGGCTGGCGCTCCTCCTGGGCATTCTGCTCGTGCTTCCGATCGGCGGAGCAGACATGCCGGTCGTGATCTCACTCCTGAACTCCTACTCGGGCTTGGCCGCCTCGGCAGCCGGCTTCGTACTCGGGAATCCGCTCCTCGTCCTGGCCGGAGCGCTGGTCGGAGCCGCGGGATTGATTCTGACACGTCTGATGTGCAAGGCAATGAACCGATCCTTGGCGAACGTGGCATTCGGCGCCTTCGGTGGCGGCGAAACGGCTGGCGCTCTCACCGAGGAGGGCGAGAAGCCCGTACGGCGAACTTCGGTGGACGAGGCGGCACTTCTGCTCGCCTATGCCTCGTCCGTCGTCATCGTCCCTGGATACGGGCTAGCAGTGGCCCAGGCGCAGCACGAAGCCAAGAAGCTCGTGGACATCCTGAGAAAGCGGGGAGTGACCGTGAAGTTCGCCATACATCCGGTCGCGGGGCGGATGCCTGGTCACATGAACGTTCTCCTGGCCGAGGCCGACGTGCCTTACGACCTGCTCGTCGATCTCGACGACATCAACCCGGAGTTCGCGAGAACGGACGTGGTAGTGGTCGTGGGGGCGAACGACGTGGTGAACCCACTGGCTCGGGAGCCGTCGAGCATCATTGCCGGCATGCCGATCTTGGACGTCGACCGCTCGCAGAACGTGATCGTCATCAAGCGAAGTCTCAGTCCCGGCTTCGCCGGTATCGACAACCCGCTCTTCTATCTGGATCGTACGATGATGCTCTTCTCGGATGCGGCCGACGCGCTGGGCGGGCTCGCCCGCGAAGTCAAAGAAGTCTAATCCGATTCGCCCTGGACGGTCAGAGCGGCCGTCTTCAGAAGCTCCCAAGCCTCGCGTACGTGTGCCTCCGTCGTCCGCAGGTTGCCGATGGAGAGACGGAGTGCGACGTGTCTTCCGAGCCGCGTGTGGGACAGAAACGCGCGACCGGTTGCGTTCACCCGTGTCATGATCGCCAGGTTCCGGGCATCCCGGTCTGCCTCCGAGACCTCGGCGCCCACGTACCTGAACGCGACCGTAGAGAACGGAACCGGAGCGAGCACCTCCCAACCCTCTTCACCCTCGACCCATTCAGCGAAGGTTCGTGCCATCCGTACATGCTCGCGGAGGCGACCCCGCAGTCCACGAGCCCCGAAGTAGCGCAGCACGAACCAGAGCTTCAGTGCCCGAAATCTTCGTCCCAGGGCGATCCCGTAGTCCATCAGGTTCGTCACGTCCTCGTCCTCGGGCGTACTCAGGTATTCGGGTGTCAGCGCCGTGGACTCCCTGAGCTCTGCAGGTGAGCGAGTGAGCAGAATCGAGCAGTCGAGCGGAGTGAAAAGCCACTTGTGCGGATTGAACACCAGGGAGTCTGCTCGCTCCCACCCGTCGAACAGGTCCCGCATCTCGGGAAGGATGGCTGCGGTTCCGGCGTAGGCCGCATCCACGTGTAGCCACGCTTCGAACTCTGCAGCGAGGTCCGCGAGCTCCCTGACGGGATCGACCGAGGAAGTCGACGTGGTCCCGAGCGTCGCAACGATGGCTACCGGCTTCACTCCCTTCTCCACATCGCTGCGAAGAGCGTCGCGAAGAGCCGCGGGGAGCATCCGAAACCGGTCGTCCACGGGAATGCGGCACAGCCCTTCCCTTCCGAAGCCCAGCACGATCGCGGCCTTGTCCACCGACGAGTGTGCCTCGGCCGACGCGTAAACCCGGCCGCGAGGCAGGGCCCCCCACCCGCGGTCACGAATCAATGGGTAGGCTCTGTGCCGGGCTGCAGTCAGAGCCGTGAGCGTGCTCGTGGAGGCCGTGTCCTGAATGACCCCTTCGAACGGCTCTGGTAATCCCACCAAGTCTCGCAACCACGCCACGACTCGTTGCTCGAGCTCGGTGCCGGCTGGGGAAGTTCTCCAGACCATCGCGTTGACGTTCAAAGCCGCCGAAAGGAGCTCGGCGACCGTTCCCGGTCCGGACCCGGTGATCGCGAAGTAGCCGAAGAAGCTCGGGTGGTTCCAATGGGTAAGCCCAGGAACGATCAGCCGCTGGAAGTCTTCGAAGATCTCTGCGAAGGCCTCGCGCTCCTCGGGCGCAACCGCCGGAAGGGCCGACAGCAGATCACCCGGGTGCACCTGTGCGAGCACAGGGTGCGCCTCGACACCGTCCATGTAGGCGGCGATCCAGTCGACCGCAGCGCGTCCCCACTGCCGGAACTCGGCAGAGGACATGTCGCCCAGCACAGGCTCGCCGTCAGGCGGAACGGCCGACTTCACCTGGGTCATGTGGGGGGCGCGCCGCCCCCGTCCGTGCTTCCGCCGACAGCCAGTAGGGAGAGCTCGTCGCGAAGGCCCGAAACCTGGTCGCGGACCTCTGCCAAGATTTCGGACGGGGGTCCGCCAGCGACACCCGTGCCGTGGAAGAGGTTGAAGAACAGTGTGTCGGTGTGGCCGACGCTCGTGTAGGCGACGGCCAGGTCGATGAGCCGATTGAGCTGCAGGAGCTCCCGAAGACCGAGCCCCTCGGACGCGTCACCGGGCGGGCTCGTGTGAAGGAAGCGCAGCAAGACACCCCTCAGTAGCTGTACCTCCTCGACCGGCTCGCCTGCCGCCAGGCCACGGTGAGCGCCCAGATTTCCATAGAGCTCGGCCGTCTGTTGGAGAACTCGCTCCGCGTCTTGCCTGAGCACTCCCAGGCCGTGGGGAAGGATACCGACAAAGAGGTCGACGAACTCGACCACTAGCCTGAGCAGCTCGCCCTCGATCGGGTCGGACCGCGACCGGATCTCGAGAAGCCAGCGGTCGGCCAGCGCATCGTGCTGGTCCGCCAGCCAACGGATGATCTCTTCGGGCTTCAGATGGTGATCCCCCTCTCCCTGGTGCGGCAACCTGTGCCTTCGATCGCTCTCCCGGTCGGAGATATGCCGTGGCCTATCTTTCTGTCGCAGCTTTCTCTCCTCCGGATGGAGGATACCGCCGGCCATGCCCGGAAGTTAGGGATCGGTGTCGTACGCGTCACCCCTCGAGACAGCGCCCGGAGAGGCCGTGGAGGCAGAGGACTCACGGGTCCATGGAAGCAGACAGATTCGAATCACGGTCCCCTCTCCCGGTGCGCTCTCCGCCTGAACGCGGCCGCGCCATGACTCGACCAATCGCCGAACGATGGCGAGCCCCAGGCCGGTGCCCGAGGACCGTGTGGAGAAGTGCGGATCGAAGATGCGGGGCAGTACGTCGGCCGGAATACCCGTGCCCTCGTCGATCACCCGAAGCTCGATGCTTCCGTCCTCCTCCTCTTCGATCTCGATCCTGACCTCGCCCCCAGCTGGCAGCGCCACCCGGGCATTCTCCAGCAGATTGACCAGCACTTCCTTGAGCTCGGCAACTCTTGCGGTAGCCTGAGGGATCGTTCCCATCTCCACGAGTCGGAAGGTGACCGACCCACCCCCCGCTCCATAAAGATCTAGCACGTCTCGCACCACCTCCGGGACCGACACGCTCTCGAGCGGATCCTCACCGGCCAGCGAAGGTGCGGCATACCTAGAGAACGAACTGGCGATCGTCGCC
>JAHEKL010000284.1 GCA_024638345.1 Gammaproteobacteria bacterium
CTCACTGCTGGAGTACAGCCTGTCGCAGAAAGAACGCGGACGCCCGATCAAGGGCTTTCTCTTCTTCTCTTCGAGTGAGATCTATGGCGACCCGCCCGCCGAGGTCATTCCGACTCCGGAAAGCTACCCGGGCACCGTCTCCTGTACCGGACCACGTGCATGCTACGATGAGTCAAAGCGGTACGGTGAGACCCTCTGTGCCAACTTCTCCAGGGTGCATGGACTTCCTATCCGGGTCGCTCGGCCCTTCAATAATTACGGACCCGGTCTGAAGATCACTGACGGTAGGGTAATACCGGACTTTGCGCGGGATGTCCTGAGAGGACGGGACATCGTCATGCTCTCGGATGGCTCCCCGACCCGCACGTTCTGCTACGTTGCGGATGCGATCATCGGATACTACCGGATCCTCTTGCGGGGTGGCGATGGGGAGGCGTACAACATCGGCGTCGAAGCTCCTGAGATTTCGATGGCGGATCTCGCGCGAAGAGTGGCTTCGCTCGGTGAGCGGCTGTTCGGCTACGAGGGGGCGGTCGTACATGAAGTCAGCCCGGAACGCGACTACCTCGTAAACAATCCAAACCGACGGTGCCCTGTGATCGAAAAAGCGCGCCGAGAACTCGGATACGACCCGAAGATCTCTCTCGAGGACGGGCTGGAAAGATCCATGATCTGGTACGAGGGCAACCGTGAAGTGGAGCAGGGGGGATGAGGGTCTCCGTGGTCGGCACGGGCTACGTGGGCTTGGTGTCGGGAGCCTGCCTGGCAGCCAAGGGGCATTCCGTCGTCTGTGTCGATGTGGACGAGGACAAGGTGGACAGAATCAACCAGGCGATTCCTCCCATTCATGAAAGAGGTCTGGACGAGCTGCTCCAGAAGACGGTCGGTCGCAGCCTGGAGGCGACAACGGATCTCACCCGAGCTGTCGTCGATACGGAGCTCTCTCTGATCGCTGTAGGGACGCCCTTCGATGGGGTGAACATCGATCTGACTCAAATAAGGGAGGCCGCGAGACAGATCGGTGAGGCCATGGCGCTCAAGGAGTCCTATCACGGAGTGGTCGTGAAGAGCACTGTCGTCCCTGGCACGACGGACGAGGTCGTCCGGCCGATTCTCGAGCAGTCGTCGGGCAGGAAGGCGGCCCGTGATTTCGGCCTCGGCATGAACCCCGAGTTCCTTCGCGAAGGGGAGGCCATCGAGGACTTCATGAAGCCAGATCGGTTGGTGTTGGGAGGGATCGACGAGAGGACGATCGACCACCTCGGAGAGCTGTACCGACCTTTTCCGAATGTGGACGTCTTACGGACCAACAATAGAACGGCCGAGATGATCAAGTACACGTCGAACTCTCTCCTCGCCACGATGATCTCGTTTTCCAACGAGATCGCGAATCTCTGCTCCGAGATTGAAGGTGTCGACGCTGCCGAGGTGATGAGGGGCGTCCATCTGGACAAAAGGCTTTCGCCCATCCTGGACGACGGAACGAGGATCAACCCAGCCTTCACCACGTACCTCGAAGCGGGCTGCGGCTTCGGGGGCAGCTGCTTCCCGAAGGACGTCAATGCGCTCATCGCTCACGGTCAGAAGCGTGGCAATCCGATGCGATTGTTGGAGGCCGCGATGTCGATCAACCGGGATCAGCCAGCTCGTATGATCGCCCTCCTGAAGAAGCACTTCGAGACGCTGGAGGGCGCGAAGGTCGCAGTACTGGGGCTAGCCTTCAAGCCTGGCACCGATGACATGCGAGAGTCCCCGGCGATCCCGATTACCGAGACGCTGATCGCCCGAGGAGCAGAGGTGTCGGCGTACGATCCTGCCGCCAAGGAGGAAGCCAGGAAGGTTCTCGGCGAGGCTGGGATCCGGTACTTCGATCGAATCGAGGACGCGTTGGAGGATGTGGACGCGGTCCTACTGCTCACTCGCTGGGACGAGTTTCGACGTCTTCCCGATCTGTTGTCCGACCGAAAGCCACAACCACTGGTCATAGACGGTCGGCGCATGTTGAATCCAACGGCGCTGGCCAGATACGAAGGGATCGGTCGATGAACGCGGACCCGATCCTCCCTGTGGATTCTGCTCGCGATTTCTCGTGATCTTCGAGCCAACCGGACTCGAGGGCGCGTTCGTGATCGAGCTCGAGACGATCGAGGACCATCGGGGCTTCAACGCGCGGGCTTTCTGTGAACGTGAGTTCGCGGCCAAGGATCTAGAGATCCGGTTCGTACAGGCCAACGCTCTGTACAATCGAAGCAAAGGGACGTTGCGAGGCTTTCACTATCAAGTCCCTCCGTGTTCCGAGGCGAAGGTCGTTCGATGCATCAGGGGCGCGATCTTCGACGCAATCGTCGACCTCCGGCCGGGCTCGGCCACCTACAAGTCCTGGTTCGGCACCGATCTTACGGAAGAGAACCGACGGATGCTCTACGTCCCTCCGAGCTTCGCCCATGCCTTCGTCACGCTCGAGGATGACACCGAGCTGTTCTATCTGACGTCCGAGTTCTACTCGCCGGGACACGAAAGGGGGATTCGCTATGACGACCCCCAGCTCGACGTTGCCTGGCCGGTCCCGGTGGAGGTCATAAGCGAGAAGGACCGTGCCTGGCCAAACTATGAGGGATGAATGCTTGAACCGGGACTGCAATCCGTGGATCGGGAGTCGCGTTGATCATCGTTGACCGAGCGTTGGAGAGACGCGAAAAGGACGGGAAGCCGATCCGGGTGGGCATGATCGGCGCCGGATTCATGGCCAGGGGGGTCGCCCAGCAGATCCTCTCGAAGGTTCCAGGGATGACGCTCTGTGCCATCTCGAATCGGCACCCGCAGGCCGCTCGCGACATCTATGCGGAGTCGGGGTTCGACTCGGTCGTCGTCGAGGGTCCCGCGGAGTTGGAGGACGTGGTGGGGAAGGGGCGGTCCGCGGTTGTCGACGATCCAGCGATCATGTGCGAAGCTGGGAACATCGACATCATCGTCGAGTTGACCGGCTCGATCGAGTTCGCGGCGGGTGTCCTGATGGGGGCCATTCGAGCGGGGAAGCACATCGTGACGATGAACGCCGAGCTGGACGCGACGGTCGGGTGCATCTTGAAGAAGCATGCGGACCGCGCAGGCGTGATCCTTACCAATTCGGACGGTGATCAGCCCGGCGTCATCATGAACCTGTTTCGGTTCGTCAACGGCATCGGGGTGCGGCCGGTACTGTGCGGTAACATCAAGGGCTTGCAGGACCCGTATCGAAATCCGACAACCCAAGAGGAGTTCGCCCGAAAGTGGGGACAGAGCGCGCACATGGTGACCTCTTTTGCCGATGGCACGAAGATCTCATTCGAGCAGGCGATCGTCGCGAACGCGACGGGGATGAGGGTGGCGAAACGCGGAATG
>JAHEKL010000045.1 GCA_024638345.1 Gammaproteobacteria bacterium
TCGAAGAGATCGGCGTCGTTCAGAAAGAAGTCGCGCTTCTCGGGAAAGAAGAGATTGAAGCGGGTGAGGTTGACCTGCCGATCGTCCACCTCGGTTGCGGAGAAGTCGGTGTTGACGGTCAGGTCGGCGTCGAGTGACGGAGTCAGGCGGTAGAAGACATCGAGCGACGGCTCGACCTGCGAGTCATGCGCCGAGGGCGAAAACGTCTGTTGCCGGCTGACCGAGAGCGACGGCACGACATCCAACCCCAGTCCTTGGTCCATACCCTCGAACCCCGTGGCGAGGCCCAGAATGCTGGCGTTGTAGCTGCGATTACGAGACACCCAGGCCATCTCCTCGCCGCGGCGCCGGATCCCTCGCCCGAAATTGAATCCCCAGGTATCGATCGTGGGATCGAAGGGCAGCGTCTTGAACGGGATCTCCAGTTCGGCCGTCCAGCCACTGTCGAAGCGGGCGGCCGCTGCATCCCAGATCACCGTCCAACTGCTTTGGAAAGAGCTGACACTCTCGTAGAGAGCATCGTGTCGAACCCCATTGAGGTTCGTCTCGAACCGGTAGCCACCCCGCCGCGTGTTGAAGGGGTCCAGGATCACGACCAGCCGATCGTCGCTCCCCAGACCCTGGCCGTGCCGAACCGTGGGCGCCGCGATCCGGTCGGGCTGGCTGTCGAACATTCGGGCCCCGATGTAGAGGGCGTCGTCATCGTAGATGAGATAGACCTCGGTCCGTTCCGAGGGCTCGGTACCGTCGCCGGGTCGAATCTGATGGAAATCGGTGATGACGTCGGCCCTTAGCCAGACCTCTTCGTCCAGGGTTCCGTCGATCGTGGGCGGCGAGTCGACTCGCACAACCTGCACTACTTTGGTGTCCCCCGGGTCGGCCGGCCCGTCCTGAGCGGCGGCCGCTCCCGGAAGTGCGAGAACGCCAATAGCGCATAGCATTACGACGGAGAGGTGCCGCATAGGAGGGAAGCGACCTTCAGATGATGAGCCTAGGTGGGGATTCCTTCCTCTTACGCTAAGGGGACACCGCACGAAGCCGCTGTGCTGAGTCGCGCGGAGGGCGGCCACTTCAGACACAATCGAACTTGCCGCCCATCCAGCCCAGGGGCATCTTCGTCGGCAGTATCAGCTTGGGCGCTGTTCCGTCGACTCCTTCTGGTAACGGGACTTATGGCCGACTCCCAAGATTCCATCTGCAGGCTCGAGTCGGCTCTTCCCGCGCCAGCCGTTCACGGACCATGAAGGGTGCCGAGGTCATCCTGTGAGGACCGTCATTCGGATCGTACTCGGTCTAGTGGCTCTGCTCGCCATTGTAGCCGTCGGAATCTACGCTTGGGCGACAGTGGCCAGCGATCGCCTTCTCTCGCGAACGTTGGCGTCGCACTCGGTCGACTTTCCGATTCCTTTCCCCTTGAGCCCCGAGGAAGTAGCCGAGCTCGATGCGACCGAGGAGATGCTGCAGGAGCTCGCTCTTCAAAGAGCGCTGGAGCGGGGCGCCCATCTAGTCGAGGCACGATACGGGTGTGGGGCGTGCCATGGGGAGGACTTCGGTGGTGGGGTCATGGTGGATGCGTTTCCTATCGGAACGATCCTGGGATCGAACCTGACCTCGGGCGAAGGGGGGCGAACGGCGGGTTACGGGCCCACTGAGTGGGATCGGATCGTGAGGCACGGCCTCCTCCCCGACGGAAGGCCCGCTGCTATGCCCTCGGAGGACTTTCGCCGCATGTCGGATCAGGAACTCTCAGATGTCGTTGTATTCATTCAATCACTGCCACCGGTGGACAACGTGGTTCCCCCCCCGGAGCTGGGTCCACTGGGCCGGATTCTGGTGGCGACCGGCCAGCTCGCACTGTCGGCCGACATGATGGACTCTCACCAAGCGCCCCATGCTGAGTATCCTCCGGCTACGGCGGCGTCAGTCGAGTTCGGTGAGCACCTGGCGGGCGTATGCGTGGGATGCCATGGGGCGGATCTTTCCGGTGGGCCGGTTCCCGGGGGAGATCCCAGTTGGCCCCCGGCCCGAAACCTAACGCCAGACCCGAGCGCCCTCGGAGAGTGGAGCTACGGCGAGTTCGTGCGGGCCATGCGTGAGGCGCTTCGCCCCGATGGGACGGAGCTGCTCCCTCCGATGAACGAGATGGCGCCCTTCGCTCAACGGATGACGGAGACGGAGATGGAGGCTCTGTGGATGTACCTTCAGTCTGTGACTCCCGTCCCCGTGGGGAACTGATGGAGTCTGCTGACCGGGAGCGCGCCTCGGGAAACGCGGAACCGGATTCTAAGAAAGGAGACGTGATATGATTGGGCGATCAATCCAATTTGCTCTGCTCGTGTGCGTTGGACTCCTGCTTGGCCGCCCTGCCCAAGCAGCTGCTCAACTCGGGGACACCAGTGCGTTCCTGGCTCATGTATCCAACCAGTACCGAGTGCTTCCGAACGTGACCTATCATGTGGCGAGCGGCCACGAGAACAAGCTCGATCTTTATCTCCCGCGGGAGGCGAGCGACCCAACGCCCGTGCTCATGTATATCCACGGCGGAGGGTGGGTCGGCGGATCGAAAGAGAGCAACGTGCTTCGCATTCTCCCCTACTTGGAAATGGGATGGGCCGTAGTGAACGTCGAGTATCGCCTGGGTGCGGTGGCGCGTGCGCCTGCCGCGGTAGAGGATGGCCTTTGTGCGTTGCGCTGGGTGATCCGGAGCGCCGAGCAGTACAATCTGGACACATCCCGGATCGTGACGACCGGGAACTCTGCAGGAGGTCATCTCGCGCTGACGACAGGCATGATTCCGCCTTCGGTTGGCCTGGATCGGGAGTGCCCCGGCTCCGAAGAGCTGAGGGTAGCGGCGATCATCAACTGGTACGGAATCACCGATGTCGGAGATCTACTCGATGGTCCGAACATGAAGACCTACGCAGTCGAGTGGATGGGAAGCCTGGAGAACCGGTACGAGATCGCCGAGCGCGTATCGCCCATGACCTACGTGCGGGCTGGCCTGCCTCCCACCCTGACGATTCATGGTGATGCAGACCCGACCGTCCCGTATCAGCACGCCGTCGCATTACACGACAAGCTGGATGAAGTCGGCGTTTCAAACGTCATGCACACAGTCCCTGGGGGGGGGCACGGTGGATTCGATCGAGAGGAGACGCTAGCGATCTTCGAGACCATTCAGCGGTTCCTGTCCGAGCACGGACTCCGACCGGGTTTCGCGGCTACGGATGGACCGTAGGTCCGTTCTGCTCCGCGGGCCGGCTGTGGAACTCAGCCGCTCGCCGGCCCGGACGTTTCACCCTTTCGACGAGGACGACCACTCTTGGCCACCCCCCGATATGCCGGCTTCACGCCGGCCACGATCAAGTTTCTGAAGCAGCTCAGGGGCAACAACACGCGGGAGTGGTTCGCCCGGAACAAAGAACGCTACGATAAGGACGTCTTCAATGTGGCCATGGATTTCGTCCAATCGATGCACGATCCACTCCTCGAGTTCGCTCCGCGGTTCAGGGCGATCCCGAAGCGTCAGGGCGGATCGATCATGCGGGTCTACCGGGACACCCGCTTTTCAAAAGACAAGACACCCTACAAGACCAACATCGGCATCCACTTTCGGCATGAGCGCGCGAAGGACGTGCACTCTCCGGGCTACTATGTTCACATCGATCCGGACGAGGTCTTCCTCGGTGTCGGGATGTGGCGGCCCGCCTCGGAGGCGCTCGCGGCCATCCGCAAGCGCATCTCGGAGGAACCGGACGAATGGACACAGGCCAAGGGGGGTAGGGGCTTCAAGAAGCACTTCGAACTCAGTGGCGACTCTCTGTCGCGCCCGCCCCGCGGCTTCGACAAGGACCATCCGATGATCGAGGACCTCAAGCGGAAGGACTTCATCGCCGTGAAGAGCCTGACTGTCGAAGATGCGGTCCAGTCTCGGTTTCAGCAGAAAGCCGAGACCGCGTTCAAGGCCGCGACGCCCTTCATGGCGTTTCTGTGTAAGGCCGTTGGGGTGCCGTTCTGAGGCCGGCTCGGAGCAAAAAGATGCCTTCAAATACCGTCATCTGGGGTCTCCTTCTGATCTTCATCCTTGTGCTGATCATCGCGGTCTTCCTGCCGTCGCTTGGATAGACAGGCGGCCTAGCTAACCGCCTGACGCAGCACACGCTGGCCCAAGGGGGGAAGCGCATGGCCGAGAAACGGGGATTCCTCAGGTGGCAGATGGACGAGCAAGGTCGGGGTGACGCTTCGCTCTACCTGGGTGATGGGCTGAATGAGGCGGACGAGTATCTCTTCAGCTTCGACCACTTGGACGAGTTGGAGCCGGGTATGGCCCATGTGATTCGTTCAGATGGCCGCCGGGTCGGTGAGGCAGCCTGGCCGCCGGTGTCTTGAGAAGCGATCGACGTCAAGACCTGCTCCTAGCCAGGATGTCGGCGAGTAACCCGGCGGCGACGCCATACTGGGTCGATCTCAAAGAGCCGATGCGGCAAGCTCCGTGATCAACTCTGCGAGCCGACGCTCGAGCGCTCCCCTCGACACGCAGTGGACAGCGGTGCCCCCCGTATCCCTAGGCCTCGCGTAGGCATCCAGAAGGGTGGTGACCACAGTGCTCCCTCCAGGACCTCCCTCGAGCCACACCATCCACTGCACCGTGACCAGGTAACGATCGGCGTTCGGCCCGGCGAGGCCTCTCCCGCAGTCCATGTAGGTCGACAGACGCCTCCCCTCGATCGCTCGTGGGGTGAACTCGGGGTTGCCCATCACCAGCGCCTCGGTGTCAACGACCACCGGCTCTATCTCGAGCGCTTCGAACACGAGAGGGAGAGCGAGCCAAACCTCTTCGGGCGCGGCAGGAACCGTGTTCTCGACCACGGTCGCATCGCTGCTCACATCGATGGCCCCGAGGCTGGCCAGGCCGCCGAGCGGGGCCGGCTGGGTTGGGGGCGAAGCACGCGGGCCACTCGCACAGGCGCTCGTGAGTGAACACAGTAGAACGAGCAGGCACCAGCTTTTGCTCATCGTCCAGCTGCCGAAGGGATACCAAATCGCATCCAACCTGATGCTGCACAGAAAAGTGCCCGTCGGCCGCGTCAGGGGCAAGAAAGCGTGTCCCATCCGCCCCGGGTCGCTGCGAGATGTCACACCGCGGGCCCGGAGCGGGCTCCCATGGTGAAGCCTCCAAAGTCGTTTCGAACCCAGCCGCGCGATGCCCGAGCGTATCCAGACTCCGCGCACCGGCGAGAGTGTATCGAGCCCGACCCGGGCTCCGCCTCCCCCGGGGCTCATTGCCGAGCAGATCCACTCGGGTCGGTGGCTCTTCCGACGTAGGGGGCTGCTACGAAAGGATCATGATCGCCGAAGAGTTCTTTCTAAAGGAGCGATTCGGTGGGGAGTTCGAGAAGTGGGCGGACCAAACACCGGCCCTGCTTCCGAAGGTCTCTTTGGCCTGGTGGGTATACCTCATCGGAGGAATCCTGACCTATCTGACGCTTCGGACACTAAAGCGGCGGACCACGCTTCTGGAAGTATCGGATCGCTAGGTCAACTCCGCTATCCGCTCTCGACATATCACCGAGCTTGCTCCAGGCGGGGCCGCTCGCCTTGCGACGTGTCAGCCACACGGGGATCTTCGGAGGGCCGAGGAAGGCGTCCCGTCGTGAGGTGTCAATGCGGAAGGCCACCCTATTCGCGGTTTTCTTATCAGCGGTCGCCGAGCTGGGGCCCGCCAACGCTGGGGCACAGCAACTTCCGGGGAACCCGGGCGTCACGTGGACCGAGAATGTGGCACCCGTGATCGCGGAAAGGTGCATGAGCTGCCACCGACCGGGGCAGGTCGCACCCATGTCCCTCACGACCTACGAAGAGGTGCGACCTTGGGCACCCTCCATCCGAATGATGGTGGAGGATCAGATCATGCCCTTCGGTACCGGCCGTGCTCTGAGCGAGGAAGAAATCGGGATCGTCCTGGCCTGGATCGATGCCGGGGCCCCGCGGGGGGAGGGCCGATTCACCCCTCCCCCACTTACCGATCCACCGGATGTATCCGCTCTTCTCGCCGAGCTGGGGCACTACGACCACGCCCTTGCGCTGCGTGCGCGCGCAGTCCGCGCAGTGGAGCCGATCTCCATCGACGGAGTGTTGGAGGAGCCGGTCTGGGCGGAGGCCTTCCCCATCTCGAACTTTCGGCAGACGGTTCCGCTGGAGGGCGACCTCGTATCGGAGCCCACGGAGGTGTTTCTCGCCTACGATGAGGCTGCCATCTACATCGGGGCGACCCTCGGTGACCGCAGTGGGGTGACGACCCGCCTGGCCAGACGAGACTCCGGACTGGACGACTCGGATGTGCTGGTAGTGCTGCTCGACAGCTATCACGACCACGAGACGGCCTACCGATTCTGGGCGAACCCATCGGGCTCGAAGGGCGACGCGATCGTGACGGGAAACAGCACGGGCGCGGGAGACGCGTCCTGGGACCCCGTATGGCAGGTCGAGACACAAGTGACCGCGTCCGGATGGATCGCAGAGATGCGAATCCCTTTCAGCCAGCTGCGGTTCAGCGGAGATCAGCTCCAGGTCTGGGGGGTCCAGGTCGAGCGAAGGATCAATCGCAACCAGGAGAGCGCGACCTTTCCCTTCACACCGACGCTCGAGCGCGCGGGGGTTTCTCGCTTCGCGCACCTCGACGGGATCGAAGGCATCGAACCCGGTCGGAGGTTGGAGCTCCTTCCCTACGTGGTGGCCAGGGGCGAGTACCTTCAGCCCGTCCGCTCGTCGGGAGTGAGCTTTGGGAACCCCTACCAGAGCCGCGCGGATCATTCCGGTAGCGTGGGACTCGATCTCAAGTACCGGCTCACGTCGAACACGACGATCGACGCGACCGTCAATCCCGATTTCGGGCAGGTGGAACTGGATCCTTCGGTCATCAACCTGACTGCCTTCGAGACGCGGTATGACGAGCAGCGGCCGTTCTTCATCGAGGGGGCGGACATCTTCAATCTGGGCGAGGAAGGCCCCAGGGGGACCGTGGGCGGAGGTCCGCAGCTCGTCTATTCTCGTCGGATCGGGAGGGCACCGCGGGGCTCCACCCCCTCGGACGCCGTCTTCTCGGACGTTCCGACCGCGACGACGATCGCAGGAGCCGCCAAGGTGACGGGGAGAATCGGGGACGGTTGGTCTCTGGGAGTTCTCGAAGCCGTGACGGCGAGAGAGGTCGCGTCCTTCGTGGATGCGGAGCGGGTGGGACACCAGCTGACCGTCGAGCCCGCTGCCAACTACTTCGTCGGTCGTGTTCGGCGCCAGATCAACGGCGGACAGACACGCTTCGGGTTGATCGGTTCAGCCGTGAACCGAACGGCTTCTAGAACCCCGCTGGCCGATCGGCTGCACAACTCGGCATACTCGGCAGGAATCGACCTTGCCCACGAGACGGGGGACCGCGTTTGGCTTTTCAGCGGGCTGCTTTCCGGCAGTCAGGTGAGCGGGACGCCGGATGCGATCGCTCGTACCCAACGCTCGTCTGCCCGGTATTATCAGCGGCCGGACGCGGATCACGTGGAGCTGGATCCAACGGCGACCTCGCTCTCTGGCGTATACGCGATGGCCTATGTCGGGAAGCATGCCGGGAACTTCACGATGAGAACCGGCTTGGCCGCGGTGAGTCCCGGATACGAAGTCAACGATCTTGGTTTTCATACCAGCGCCGACCGCGTGCTGCTCGACACGCAGTTTCGCTACACCCAGCCGAATCCCGGTAAGATCTTACGGTCTTGGAGATTGAATATCGGAGGGCCCGACGCGATCTGGAATTTCGCGGGCGATCGGACCTTCGCGAACTTCAATGGCTCGATCAGGCTGGAGCTCCTGAACTACTGGAGTACGCTCTTTCGCTTCAGGTACGATCCCTGGACGGACGACGACGGGCTGACTCGGGGCGGCCCGATCGCGCGGTCCCCCGGCTCCAGATCCTGGAGGGTGCGCCTGACCTCCGACGGGAGAAGACCCGTGACCGCCTGGAGCGATTTCACCTGGGGATCGGACGACGCGGGAGGATGGGATCGCAGGCTGCGATTCAACCTGAGTGCCAGGCTCCAGGAGACTCTCCAGGTGGATGTCGCTCCGTCCTACTCCTGGTCGCTCTCTCCCGCGCAATACGTGACCCGAGCTTCGGATCCTCTTGCGAGCGCGACGTACGGAACCCGTTACGTATTCGCCGGCCTCGATCGGACGACCTTGTCTCTCGCGACTCGAGTGAACCTCACTTTCTCACCGCGACTTTCGCTGCAACTGTATTTGGAGCCGTTCATCTCGACGGGCGACTACGGCGCGCTCAAGGAGTTCCGAGCGCCCGGGACTTTCGAGTTTCTGGTGTACGGAGAAGACGTCGGGACCATCATCCCGAGCTCGGACGGGCACTTCGACATCGACCCCGACGGAGCGGGCAGCGCGGTCGGCTTCCGAGTGCCGAATCGGGACTTCAGCTATCGAAGCCTGCTGGGAAACGCCGTCCTCCGCTGGGAGTGGAGGCCGGGCTCCACCATCTTCCTCGTCTGGCAACAAAGCCGGATCAGCTCCATCACGGGTCTGGGGTCGGTGGCGCAACGAGGGATCGGCAGCTTCGACTTCAGCCGAGACACGCAGGACATGTTCGCTGTGGCACCCGACAACATCTTCATGATCAAGGTCAACTACTGGCTGAACCCCTGAGGTCGGCAATGGCTCGAGATACGCGGACGAGCTCCAGGCGATGAAAATGAAACGGGTGGGTCAATGGGCCATGGTGTCGGCAGCCCTGGTCGTCTGCGGCGCCGTATCGCCCCCGACCGCGCACGCACAGACACGCGCACCCGCCGCAGGACAGGTCGCGGTCATCACCTCCGGCACATTCACGGCGGCTCTCGACATCCTGGGGCCGCTCTTCCAGGCCGCGACCGGAATCGAGGTGGTCACGTCGTACGGCTCCTCCACTGGTGGGGGACCGGAATCGATCCCCGTACGCATCGAGCGGGGGGAGACGTTCGACGTTCTGATCATGGGCAGGGCGTCCCTCGATCGGCTCGCGGAGCAAGGTTCGATTCGGCCCGAGAGTCGGGTGAATCTAGCGCGCTCGGACATTGGCCTGATGGTCCGATCGGGTGCCCCAAGGCCGGACATCCGCACGCGTGAGGCATTCGTCGAGGCCCTCTTGGCCGCAGAGTCGATCGGATACTCGGCGAGTGTCAGCGGGACGTATCTGTCTACCGTGCTCTTTCCTCAGCTGGGCATCTGGGACGAGATCGAGGCCAAGAGCCTGAGGGTGGTGACCGAACGCGTCGGGGCGGCCGTGGCGCGCGGGGATGTCGAGATCGGCTTCCAGGCGGTCAGCGAGATTCTGCCCATAGAGGGCGTCGATCTCGTAGGACCGATTCCCGCCGAGCTGCAGCAGGAATCCTGGTTCGGTGCAGGAGTCATGTACGGGGCCGAGAACCCGGAGGCCGCGCAACGGCTCATCGAGTTCCTGAGCTCGGGGGCTGCCGCGCCGGTCATCGAGTCGACGGGTTTGTATCCGAACCCGAGATAGGCTTCGAGCTTTCGGCGGGGCCCTAGAGCGCGGGAATCCTCAGCACCTGTCCTGGATAGATCAGGTCCGGATTCTCCAGCATCGGCTTGTTCGCCTCGAAGATCGCCGGGTACTTCATCGCATCCCCGTACTGGGCCTTCGCGATCTTCGAGAGAGTGTCCCCCGACTGGACCGTGTAGAACACAGCCTCGGGTGCCGGTTCCACCACTTCGATCCGATCATCGACCTGCGCCACGCCCTGGGTGTTACCGATCGCCAGGATGACCTTCTCTTTCTCGGTCTGGCTCGGCGCCTTACCGAATACGGTTGCCACCCCATCGTCGTACGAGACTCGCAGGCCGTGCACGTCCAACCCCAGGCCGAGCACCAGTCGCTGGAGGGCGGCCCCTTTCTGCAGCTCCTGGGACTTCTCTTGAGCCGCTTCCCTGGCTGCCTCTTCCTCCTTGTCCTTCAAGATCCCGATCTTCTCGCCCGCGTCTCGTACGAAGTCGAACAAGCCCATTCCGGCTGCTCCTCGATGATGGTGGTCTCGCGATTCAGTCACCGCGGTTCGCTGCGGATGTCAAAGATGCCCCGACCCAGGCTGGAGTCAACCGCACCGGACTCGCGCAACCCGCACCATCTCGGCAGATTGCTTTGACGCGAACCTCCTGTGGTGCGCCCGACTCGATACCGGAGTCACATGTCCTTCCTTTCCCATCCCCTCTGGCTCCTGACTACCGGCGTCGTCCTGGCCTCGGCGTACGTGGGGATCGGCCTAACCGACGAAGAATCTTCGGTACCAGAGCCACAGTACAGCCAGGATCTGTACCAGGTCCCCTACAACGGCAGGTTCACGTTCACACGGATCCGTTACGGGTTCGTAGGCTCTGGCATGAATCGAGGGTCGAGGCGGGGCTGGCGTTCGGCCTGGAACCACGACTATCCAGCCGCGGATCGGAACATGCAGCACATCCTGTCGGAGTACACCGGTCTGCGGACGAACACGGAAGGAAGCAACGTCCTGGACCTGGAGGACCCGCGGATCTTCCAGCACCCGATTCTCTACATGTCGGAGCCGGGCTTCTGGTCGATCACGGAGGAGGGCGCGCGCAACCTCCGGTCGCACCTGCTCAAGGGGGGCTTTCTCATCTTCGACGACTTCGAGCTCGATCAGTGGTACAACATGGCCGCTCAGGTCGAACGAGTCCTTCCGGAGTACCAATGGATCGAGATCGACGAGTCTCATCCAATCTTCCAGGCTTTCTTCCGGGTTCCCGATATCTACGTTCCACATCCGTTCGTGAGCGTCACGCCGAGCTATCGAGCCATCTTCGAGGAGAACGATCCGACGAAGCGCATGATAGTGCTGGCCAATCACAACTCCGACCTCGCGGAGTACTGGGAATGGTCCTCCGGTGACTTCTTTCCGGTCGATCCGACCAACGACGCGTTTCAGTTGGGTGTCAACTACATCATCTACTCGGTCGTGCACTGAGACCGGTATCGGTCCCCCCGCCATCCGCCTAGTGGTTGTACGACAAGGCCTTATGCCCTTCGAGCGACCCAGCGCCCAAGGCGGATTTCGGTTGACATCGCGGTTCTTCCGCATCTAGGTTGCTGGAAGACGAGATCCACACCTCATCGGTCCGCAGAAGTGCCTTCCTCGGAGGCGGAATGCGGTTCACTAGGAACGCCGGACGGATGTCCAGGGGCCGCTCGCAGGCTGGCTACGCATCGATCTACGCCCTCGCCCTGAGCACTGGGGTCGTCGGCGTGATCGTGTGGGGTGCGGATGGCTCCTATCGACAGGCGCAGCCCGAACCGGTGCGGGCGGCTTCTGCTTTCGCTCCCGATGACATCCCCCCGGGGCTCCATCAGGACATCGACGTTCAGGCGGTGCTCGACGAGTACTGTGTCGTCTGTCACAACCAGACGCTGGGCACGGCCGACCTCGCGTTCGACACTCTCGATGCCACGCGACCCGGAGCTCATCCCGCCACATGGGAGAGGGTCGTTACGAAGCTGCGGACCGAGACCATGCCGCCCGGCGGGATGCCACGGCCCGATGCGGAGACGTACGCCGCCGTTGCGGGCGTCCTCGAGACCGAGCTCGATGCGGCCTGGGCGGCCGATCCCTATCCCGGCAGGATCAACGCGATCCACCGGCTGAATCGTACCGAGTACAACAATGCGGTTCGCGATCTGCTCGCTCTCGACGTGGATGTAAGGGAGCTGCTTCCGGGTGATGAAACGGCGGACGGCAGCTTCGACAACGTTGCAGCGTCCCTCACCATCTCGACCGCCCATCTCGAGCGCTACGGTTCGGTGGCTCGACAGGTCACCCGCCTAGCCACGGGTCTGCCACCGAGAGACGCGGACTTCAGGATCTTCCGGGTCGACGAGCTCCTGAAGCAGACGGATCTGATGAGCGAGGATCTGCCGCTCGGATCTCGGGGTGGCATGGCGGTCCGCCACCACTTCCCGGCGGACGGGGAATACCTCATCAAGGTCAATCTGACGGCCAATTACGCAGACTACCTCAAGGGGATGGGGTGGCCACAGCTGATCGAGCTTCGGCTCGATGGCCAGCTGCTGGGACGGTTCACCACGGGTGGTGGCGGTCTGCAGTGGCGGCCCGCGGCGGCCAGCTACGAGGGTGCGGGAACGCCCGGGTTCCAGGGTGACTGGGAGTGGGAGGAGTACATGATCGGCATGGCAGACGATCATCTGGAAGTCCGTACGTTCGTCAGCGGCGGACCGCACGTCGTGGGCGTGGCGTTCCCCATGTACATGTGGGAGTCGGAGGTTCTCCTACCGCAGCCGCCACTTCGGGAGTGGGGAAAGACGCTCAAGGACGACGCCCGGTACATGGATTATCAGGGCGTGAACGATCTGATCATCGAGGGCCCGTATCGCATCTACGAGTCCGCGAGCGACACCCCCAGCCGTCGGGAGATCTTCACTTGTGAGCCGGAGGCCGAGTCCGAGGAACGGGTCTGCGCCCGCCGGATCATCGAGCGAATGGCCCGTCGCGCCTACAGGCGGCCGGTCACCGAGGAAGACGTGCAGAAGCTGATGGTGTTCTTCCGACAGGGAAGGGAGGACGGGAACAGCTTCGAAGCCGGCATCCAATTCGCCCTAGAACGGATGCTGGTCGATCCAGGGTTCCTGCTCCGGGTGTATCGGGATCCACCATCCAACGTGGATCCCTATCGTCTGGGTGATTTCGAGGTCGCCTCACGGCTGTCCTTCTTCTTGTGGAGCACCATTCCGGACGAGACGCTGCTCGACCTGGCGGAGCAGGGAAGGCTGACGGAGCCATCGGTTCTGCGGCAGCAGGTCGAGCGCATGCTGCAGGATCCGCGGGCCGCCGACGCGCTGACCCAGGGGTTCGCGAGCCAGTGGCTGAATCTTCGCGTTCTCGCGGATCAGGTGGCGGACGAGGACATCTATCCCTCGTTCGACCACAATCTGCTCGAGGCGATGCGGCTCGAGACCGAGATGTTCGTGGCGAGCACGATCGCCGAGGACCGAAGCGTGCTGGACCTGTTGGATGCCGACTATACCTATCTCAACGAGCGGTTGGCGCGGCACTATGGGATCCCAGAGATCTATGGGAGCCGCATGCGGCGGGTGAGGCTGACCAACCTGGACGAGCGCGGCGGACTGCTCGGGCAGGCGGGGCTGTTGGCGCTGACCTCATATCCGAACCGCACTTCGCCCGTTCTCCGTGGGAAGTGGCTTCTGGACAACATCCTGGGCACGCCCGTGCCTCCGCCCCCGCCGAGCGTCGATACGAACATCGAGGACGACGAGTTCTCCCCGACCGCGACGATCCGTGAGCGACTGGAGGCCCACCGAACCGATCCCGTCTGTGCCAGCTGCCATTCGGTCCTGGATCCGCTCGGCTTCGCGCTCGAGAGCTTCGACGCAATGGGGGCCTGGAGGGAGAGGGACGAAAAGGGCAATCCCGTGGATGACTTCGGTTCGTGGCCGAGCGGAGCGGAGGTGAACGGATTCGTGGGTTTGCGGCAGATGCTCCTGGATCAGGATGAGCAGTTCGTGAATACGGTGACCTCGAAGCTG
>JAHEKL010000046.1 GCA_024638345.1 Gammaproteobacteria bacterium
ACGACGCGGGGCTTGGTCCGCGTGACCCCCGGGGCGCCCCCGACATCAGCGATCCCCTCCCTGGGCGGGCGGCGCGTTCGAACAGATCGCACCGCTCACGTAGCAGGTGAAGCATGCCGACTCCGAGAGAGTCACGCTCCGTCGCGCCGCTTCGCTCAACGTCGACGCCAGACGTGCGGAGGGGTAGTCCAGAAGGATCGGACAGGCGTAGACACCATCGGCCGTCACCAGACGCGCCCGGGTGCACAGGAGCTGGCTCAGGTCGTATCCGTGGAGCATCTCGTGTGTGATGTGCTCCGTCTCGTCGTATCCCCGTGTGCGGGTGGCCTCCGCGCCCATCAGAAGCGGCGGGAGGATCTTGACGCGAGCCCGATCGTACCCGATGCCCGAAAGGAGCTCTCTGAACCGCTCCAACACCGACTGCGTGGCTTCCTCTGGCCAACTTCTCATAGCGGTGATGATCGGCAGGAAGCCTGCGCCGACGAGGCGCTCCACCCCTTCCATGCAGCGTGCGAACGCCCCCTCGCCCCTCAAGGCATCGTTGGTCTCAGGCGTCACCCCGTCCAGTGAGACCCGCAGCTCCAGCGTGTAGATCGAATCGGCCGCCAGTGCCGCGAGTCGCTCGGCACGTCGTGGGGGGAGGAGCGTGGCGTTCGTCAGAACCGTCGCGGGACCGAGGGCGAGCGTGTCTTCGAGGATGCCCTCGATCTCGCGATTCATGAAGGGCTCTCCCCCGGTGAAGTAGTACTCCTTGACGCTCAGCCTCTCCGAGTCCCGCAGGGCGGCTTCGACCTGTGCGCGGGTCATGAACCAGAATGAGTGGTTTTCGGGAGAACAGGAGATGAAGCAGTGCTTGCAGCGCAGATTGCAGACGGTCCCACTCACCTGGAACCAGAGTTCGTCGAGAGAGTCGAGCCGGACCGACGGACTGCTGCCCGAACGCTCGGATGAGATTTCCCGACGCGCTGTTTCGAGCCGGATCGGTGACATCGGGTCAGTACGGCGCGTGGGGGTCCCGCTCAGAGACGCCGCGGTACTCCTGCGTCATGCCTCTCCCCCACCTGCAGACTTCCCCGGTGCCGACTCGGAGCTTTCCACGAACAGGGACGTCGTCAGATAGCGAGCGCCTGAATCCGGCGAGATCGCGGCCACGCGATGACCGGGCCCCAGCTCCTTCGCGACCTGCAGGGCCGCGAGAATGATCGCCCCCGAGCTCATCCCTACGAAGAGACCCTCTTCGCGCGCCAGACGTCGGGCCAGCGGAAAGGCCTCCTCCTCCCACTGCGGGCGGACCTCGTCGAGCAAGCTCAAATCCAGATTGTCCGGAATGAAGCCGGGTCCCATTCCCTGGAACTCGTGCGGGCCCCGCTCCTTGCCGGAGATGACCGCCGACCGGGCCGGCTCCACGGCGACGACGCGAATCGCGGGATCCTGCTCCTTCAGGTACCGTCCGACTCCGGTGATCGTCCCTCCGGTACCCGATCCATAGACGAAGACGTCCAGATCCGCGTTCATGTCACACCAGAGCTCCGGTCCGGTCGTCTCGTAATGAACCCTCGGATTCGCCGGATTCGAGAACTGATTGGGATAGAAGGCACCGAGCTCCTGCTGGATCTCCTCGGCTCTCTCCATCGCAGCGAGCATCCGCCGCTCCGGGTCGGTCAGCACCAACTCGGCGCCGTACGACGTCAGCGTCAGCTTCCTTTCGTCGCTCATCGACTCGGGTAGGCAGAGGATCAGCCGGTAGTTGCGGGCGGCCGCGATCTGCGCGAGGCCGATTCCGGTGTTTCCGGAAGTGGGCTCGACGATGATGCCGCCGGGCTTCAACAAGCCACGGCGTTCTCCGTCGTCGATCATCGCCCTAGCGGTGCGGTCCTTGATGGAGCCCGCAGGGTTCAGTCCCTCGAGCTTGACCCACACCTCGGCCATGTCGGGATCGACCACCCGCACCAGCCTGACCACGGGAGTGCCCCCTATGTGGTCATCGACCCGCGGCGAGGTCAGCGGTTCGGCCGAGCCGGAGACCGCGACTCGATCGGGGTTCACGCTCATGGGACTGCACCTCCATCGATGCGACGAAAAACCGCCCGGGCCGTTGACCGGCCTGAGCGGCCTCAGGGCCTGAGCGGGTGCCTGAATCCAACCCTGAAGCCAGGAGACAGGTTCCTCGTGGCGGTTCTTCCGATGCGTTGGGTCAGCGCGTGATCCGCAAGCTCATTCTGGGGTGGGCACCGCCCGCTCCATTTCCGCGGAAACCGATTCGGCGCTTCGCATCCGCTCGAGATCGAGCTCGAAGTCTGGGCGCTCCCGCGGTCGAATCTTCTCCCTGAACTCCACGATCTCGCGCTTCGAGAGACCGAGGGCTGCCAGCGCGGTGCCGTCCAGGGGTCCGCGCCCGGGGCGAGCTTCCACTGCGTCCTCGGCGCGTGGCTCGAGCAGCATGGCCAGGGCACTCAGCTCGCCGTGGCTCATCGCGGCCCCGCAGAGGTCATAGTCGACCCAGGCTTCATACGAGAGCGGGGCGACCCGCTTCACCATTCCCGCCATGACTCCGGCGTATTCGCGAATCTCCCACTGCGCGTGATCATCGCAGCGCAGCGACAGAAAGTGCAGCAGGTTGTGGAGGTCGATCTTCCAGTACCACTGAGTGTAGGTGGAAAGCGGGAGATCGATGCGCGAGAGTTCTCGGGCCACGTCCTCACTGAGCAGCCACTCGTATGTATCGGCGCTCTGGCTCCTGACCCCTTCCCACCGCTCCATCGCCTGTTCCCAAACGGAACGAGGTGCTCCGTCCCCTCGCCCCTGTCGGTTCGCGCGACTCTGCAGCGAGAACTGCTCGGCCTCGGGACGATAGAAGAGAAGCGGCATCAGTGAATAGCGGCCGCTGTACTCGTTCACGGAGGCGGTGCGATGCCGTACCCACTGACGCGCGATGAACATCGGCATCGCGCAGTGAAACTTGAATTCCACCATCTCGGATGGTGTAGTGTGCCGATGCCGGCGAAGATAGCGGACCAACCCTCGAGTGGCGGATCGCTTGCGGGTCCCATAGCCGTAGCTCACCCGTGCGGCACGCTCGACGTCCTCGTCCGAGCCCATGTAGTCGACGAGAGAGACGAACCCATGGTCGAGAACGGGGAAGTACCCTCCGAGAATCTCCTCGGCGGCGGGAATCGTGGGGCGTTTCGTGTCCATGAGATGGCTTTCCGAAGAGGGCTGGCTCCGACGGGGCCTCTGGGGGGATCGCTGCGCGCTTCAGAAGCCCGAACGCCGGCTCCCGACCGTCGGCTCCTCGGAATAAAGACCCGATCACCGGTCGGGGCAACTGCCCGAATTCGGTGACCTCCCGGATCGATTCTGATACATTCCTCCCGCCCCGAAAACGTCCCCCGCGACCGAGCCGAGATGAACGATCGACTGATCCGAGCGCTGCGACGAGAGCCACTCGACCGAACCCCCGTCTGGTTCATGCGGCAGGCGGGCCGCTCACTTCCCAAGTACGAGAAGCTCAAGGCCGGCCGGGATCTGCTGGAAGTCACTCGCGACCCGGAGCTCGCCGCGGAGATCACGGCTCTACCGCTCGAGTACTTTCCGGTCGACGCGGCCGTGTTGTTCGCCGACATCTCGTCGATCTTCCTCGGGGCGGGAATCGATGTTCGCATCGAAAAGGGAGTAGGCCCGGTACTTCCACACGCATTCGACACCCCCGAGCGCATCCGGTCGCTCAGACCGTTCGAGCCGCGGGATCGACTGGACTTCGTACTCGAGACGATTCGAATCCTGAAGGCCCGGATCGACGTCCCGGTGATCGGGTTCGTGGGTGCCCCCTTCACCCTCATGACCTACATGGTCGAGTCCCCACGAACCCCAGGGCGGCATGGCACGAAGGCGCTGATGTGGAGGGACCCTCCCCTGTGGCGCGAGCTGATGGCCTTCTGGGCCGAGCATCTTCTGGCGTTCGGGCGCGCCCAGGCGGAAGCCGGCGCTGCGGCCATCCAACTGTTCGACTCGTGGGCCGGCTGTCTCAGCCCACACGACTATCGTGAGCACGTTCAGCCCTTCTCGCGCATGATCCTCCAGGGGCTGAATCAGGCGGGGGTGCCGACGATCAACTTCGCGACCGGAAATCCGGAGCTTCTTCCCGCTCTCGCGGAGGCCGGTGGAGACGTCATCGGCCTGGATTGGAGGGTGGAGATCGACGAGGCGTGGGACCTGTTGGGAACCGATGTGGGCGTTCAGGGGAATCTGGATCCCGTTGCGCTGCTCGCGGGTAGCGAGATCGCCATTGCAGGCGCCGATCGGATCCTTCGAAAGGTTCGGGGCCGGGCCGGGCACATCTTCAACGTGGGACACGGCATCCTTCCCGATACCGATCCACAGGTGATCCGGGATGTGGTCGATCACGTGCATTCAGTGGACTTGGAGGGGCTGCGCCGCGGAGTCGGCGACACGGCCGCGAGCCGTGTCTGACCACCGCTGTCACGCCGCTTCACCAGAGACGCGGGTCGACCGCGCAGAGGAGATCTCGTGAGAGCAGGTGTCATCCTCCTGAACTTCGGAGAACCAGCGGATCCGACTCCGGAGAACGTCATCGCGTTCCTCGAGCGGATCTTCTTTGCAAACGCCAGCCTCGAGGACGCGCCGGACGAGGCGGCCCGTCGGTTGCGCAGCCGTCAACTCGCAGAACGTCGAGCGCCCGGGCTGATCGAGGAATACCTCGAGATCGGCGGTTCGCCGATGAACGAGCAAGCCGATGGCCAGGCTCACGCACTCTCTCGCGAGCTGGGCGAGCGGGGACATGAAGTTCGGGTCTATGCCGCCTTCCAGTTCATCCAACCCCTCGTCGCGGACGTCGCTCGCCAAGCGCGCGACGATGGGGTCGAATGGCTCGTCGGGCTTCCCGTCTACCCCTTGTGCGGTCCCTCGACCAACGTGGCCGCCCTGGATCTCGTCGAGGAGGCCGCCGAGGAGCTCGGATGGCAAGTCGAGATGCGGGGCATCACCGGATGGCACCGGCACCCTTCGTATCTCGACCTCCGAGCCGATGCGGTCCGAGCTGCGGTCGATGGGGCTGGCTGGAGCTTCGACGATCCCGGGACGCGACTCGTCTTTTCCGCGCACGGCACACCCCTCAAGTACATTCGGGAGGGCAGTCGGTATGTGGAGTACGTCGAGGAGTTCTGTGCCGAGATCGGGGATCGGCTCTCTGCGGACTACGAGATCGGCTATCAGAATCACTCGAACCGCGGCATCGAATGGACGACTCCCGACGTGGAGAACGTCGTGCGATCGCTAAGCGAGCAGAGGGTCGTCGTCGACCCGGTGTCGTTCATGCATGAGCAATCGGAGACGTTGGCAGAGCTGGACCACGAGCTACGAGAGGTGGCGGAGGAGGCTGGTCTAGAGTTCCTGCGGGTCCCCATTCCCCATGACGACGCTCGGTTCGCTCATGTGCTCGCCGATCTCGTCGAGTCGCAACTCCCGGAGAGTGGGGGGTCCTCGGAGCTCAGGCTGGCACCCTGCCGTTGCCGTCCCCGGGATGGAACGTTCTGCCTCAACTCACTCCCGCGGGTCGCGTCCGTGACGGCACGCTGAAGCCGTCGAGGGCTCGGACTAGTAGAACAGCACGTCCCTACCCCGTTCCCGCGCCAGCGCCACGAAGACCCAGGTGCTTCCGGCGTAACTGGCGACTCCCTCGCTGACGCCGTGGGTTCTCAGCATGGCGTCGTTCACACGGGAAGCCGCTGCTGCGACGGGTGTTCGCGCTGGCTGCCAGTATGCGGCCAGGTCCGCGAGATCTCTTCGCACACCAGGCGCCCTCGCCTGCATCACCTCCTCGGCATCCTCCGACGAGACCCGCTGTAGGGCCGTGACCAGCTGCCCTTGCAGGAACGAGTACGCGGAATAGCGAGTCGCGGGATCCGGCGATCGCGCAGCAACGAGCGTTCCGAGCACGTTCGCATCCGACTCGGACGAGAAGCCCCGCTGATGTGCCATTTCGTGCCCGAGGTTCCGACCCACGGCCACGCCGGGAAGGTCGCCCAGGACCAGGGCCTCTCCGGTGTAGGGGAAGTAGATGCCGGAGATTCCGAGCCGCTTCACGATCGGCGTGGCAACGATGGGCTTCGGCGCCCCATGACCGGCGGAGACGCGGTCGGGAAGGCCCAGGTCGCGACCGATCTCATTCCATCCGATCTCGAGCGCGGAAACGAGCTCGTCCATGGAGGGAGCGGGGGTCGGCGTGCCACTGTCCGTCGAGCCGTGCAGCTCTTCATACACTTGGTTCGTGAGCTCGACGGCTCTTTGAGCCAGCTCTCTCAGCTCGGGTGCCGTGACCTCTCCGGTGGACTCGATGCCCAGGTGCGCCTCGAGACCGGGCTTCGCATACTGGACACCCCAAAGCAGGTAGAACAGGAACACGAGGATGCCCACGTCTTGGGCAAATCTGAGGCTGCCACGGGTGAGTCCACCCGGCACCGTCGCCAGACCCCTCCGGATCCTGCCAGCACCAGTCCATGCTCCGAGCCCGTGCCGCAGGCCGAATGCCAGGATCATGGCCTCGGCGATCGGAAACGGGACTGCGGCGGTCAGGTTCGAGAGTCCCCGCATCAATGCGGGGATCGGCCCCATCCCGGCCACGACCGCGGCCAGCTCCGGACGATCGGAAAGGAACTGGAAGCACCACCAGCCGCCGACGCCGAGAGCCACGCCGAGAATCCGGCGGCTCAACTGTCCCGTGGAAAGCCCGATCAGCGGACCCCCCGATACCACTCGACCCACTCCCGATTCCGGTCCGATGGCCCGTTCCAGGGGCGAGACATGAGTGCTTCGATCTCGTCGATCTCTCTAGGGGCCGTAGAGATCCGTTCGACACCGCCTGAAGTGATCACGTAATCGTCCTCGATTCGCACCCCGATGCCGCTGTAACGAGCGAACGCGGGGGCAACCGCTTCCCTCATCTGACGGTTCCGCGGGGTATCCGGCACGACCTCGTCGAACAGGTTCGGTCGCACGTAGATCCCGGGCTCGATCGTGAATGCCACGCCCGGTTCCATGACCGAAGGCCAGGGATCGTGCACGTCCAGCCCCAGGCCGTGACTGAGGGCGTGCATGTAATAGAGGAAGTACTGCGGGATCTCTTGACCTCCTTCGTCCTCGTACGTGGCCCACTGCGACTCGGTGAGTCCGAGCTCCGCCAGCCCGCTCGCAAGGATCTCGGTAGCTCGACGCGACATGTCGGCGGACGAAACACCGGGACCCGCTATCTCCTCGGCGGCGGCCTGTGCATCGCGAACGAGTTGATAGATGGCTCGTTGCTCGGACGTGAACCGACCGTTCACGGGAATCGTGCGCGTAATGTCAGCCGCGTAGCCGGCGTAGCTGGCACCGATGTCCACGACCACGACGTCCCCGTCCTCCATGTAACGGTCGTTTGCGTTGTAGTGCAGCACCGTGGAGTTAGGACCCGACCCGACGATCGAGGCGAACGCCGGCCGCTCCGCCCCGTAGCGCCGGAACGTATGCTCGATTAGAGCCTGAACCTCGAACTCGTTCACTCCCGGAGCGGTGAGTCCCATGAACTCCTGCTGAGCGAGCGTCGTAATACGCGCGGCCCGACGGACCATTTCCTCCTCCGCTCCGCTCTTGACTCCTCGCAGACCATTGACCTGTGAGGCTGCGGAATGCACGGTGAGCCCGGAGGCTTGGTCGAGAAGGTTGTCGATGCGCTGCGTGACGTCGTCCTTGACCTCGGCCGAGGGGTCGTAGGGCCCAACTACATGGATCGTCCGCCACCCCGCGCTCACGAGCGAGTCCAGAACCGCCTCCAGGTCGGACACGCTGCGACCCTGGATCCCGGCGGCCTGACGCGCACCCTCCGGCCCCACGCGATAGCCCTCCCAGGTTTCCTCGGCCGGGTTTCGCGGGTTCACGAAGAGAAACTCGGCGGCCACAGCTCCCTCTCGAACGACGGAGATCAGCGCGGCATTCGGCTCCAGGAAGCCCGTGACGTACCTGAAGGGGGAGTTCTGGTAGAAGTTGATGTAGTCCTGCGGGGGCTGCGCGCTTCCCATGGCGAGGATCAGGCCCTCTTCTACCGCTGCGGCGAGCTCGGACCGGCGCTGCCTGTATTCATCGTTCGAAATCTGGCCGTAGAGCGACCCTCCGAAAGGGAGCGCGAGCAGGATCCACACGATCACGACTCCTCGGCTAAGTCTCACGTTCGCCCCCGGGAATTTTGGCCGCGGCGGTTTCCCGCCAGATTAGTGGGGTGAGTACACCACGTCGCGAGTCACGTTCTTTAGCCTTTGACAGGCCGATTTGATCCCTCTTCGATCGACGTCCGAGCGCCGTGTCGGGTTGACGCTGCTGGGGTTGGGTCTCCTGTCAGTGTTTCTGCTGTCGGCGGACACCGGCGTGTTCCCAGTCTCGACAGGGACCGCGGCCAGTCGCACTGGCCCGGCGCAGGACCGACCGGAGGTGGATCGAGATCGGCTCATCCGAGACCTCTCGATTCTGTCGCACGACTCCATGGAGGGCCGTCGGGCCGGAACCCCGGGCGCGGAGCGCGCCCGACGCTTCCTATCGCTCGCACTCGAGAACCGCGGAATTCCACCGGTGCCGGGTCGCAGATTACAGGAGTTTCCGCTCACGGACGGCGGAGTCGGCTTCAACGTCTTGGGAATGATTCGGGGGCTTCGGTTTCCCTCGCGTTACCTCGTCGTTTCGGCGCACTACGACCATCTGGGCATGCGTGACGGCGAGGTCTACAACGGCGCCGACGACAACGCCTCAGGAACGGCGGCACTCTTGGCGGTAGGGGATCTACTGGTCGAACACCCACCGGGGCATTCGGTCGTGCTCGTGGCCTTCGACGCCGAAGAAGCTGGGCTGCGGGGCGCCCGCGCTTTCATCTCGGACCCTCCCGTTCCGCTCGACTCGATCGTCCTCAACATCAACCTCGACATGGTGAGCCACAGTGATCGAGGCGAGCTCTACGCCGCCGGAACGTACCATTATCCGTCGCTGGCTCCGCTCGTGAGCGAGGTGGCGGCACGCGCCGAAGTCACTCTGTTGACGGGTCACGACTCCCCTGTCGGTGGGCGCGACGACTGGACGGACTTGTCCGATCACGGTCCGTTCCATCGGGCGGGGATCCCCTTCATCTACTTCGGCGTGGAAGATCACGCCGACTACCACCGGGCCACGGACACCTTCGAGAGCGTCACGCTCGACTTCTTCGTCGCCGCGGTGGAGACGATCCTGGATTTCGTACAGGTGGCCGATCGGACCACGAGTCCGACGAACTGAGGCTTACCAGCTGAGAGGAAGTCCCGGTCAGACGTCCAGATTACGTACGTAGCGTGCGTTCTTCTCGATGAACTGTCGACGTGGCTCCACGTCGTCGCCCATGAGACGCGAGAAGATCGAGTCCGCTTCGGCCGCGCTCTCCATCGTCACCTGGAGGATCGTGCGGGACGAGGGATCCATGGTCGTCTTCCAGAGCTGATCGGGGTTCATCTCGCCCAACCCCTTGTAGCGCTGGATATTCAGACCCTTGGGGTCCTCACCTTTTCCGTTCGTGAATCGGCCCACGATCTCCCGTCGCTGGTCCTCCGAGTACGCGTAGTGGGCTTCCTTGCCCTTCGCGACCCTGTAGAGCGGTGGCTGGGCGATGTAGATGTATCCCGACTCGATCAGCTCCCTCATCTGGCGGAAGAAGAACGTCAACAGAAGCGTCCGAATGTGAGCCCCATCCACGTCCGCGTCGGTCATGATGATGATCTTGTGGTACCGAGCGCGCTCGAGATCGAAGTCGTCTCGGATGCCCGCACCGATCGCCGTGATCATCGCCCTGATCTCATCGTTGGAAAGGACCCGATCGATTCGAGCTCGTTCGACGTTCAGGATCTTGCCCTTGATGGGCAGGATCGCCTGAAAGGACCGATCCCTGCCTTGTTTCGCCGATCCACCGGCCGAGTCACCCTCGACGATGAAGATCTCCGTCATGGACGGATCGTTGAGTGAGCAATCTGCCAGCTTTCCTGGAAGGACTCCTCCCTCGAGGGCGTTCTTCTTCCGCGCGAGATCTCTCGCGTTTCGGGCGGCCTCCCTGGCACGTGCGGCTTGGAGGGACTTCTCGATGATCGCCTTCGCCGCCTTGGGATTCTCGTCCAGCCAAATCGCCAGGTGCTCGTTGACGGCCGCCTCGACGGCCCCCCGGACCTCGGAGTTCCCCAGCTTCGTCTTGGTTTGGCCCTCGAACTGGGGCTCCATCACCCGAACCGACAGCACGCAGGTCAGTCCCTCCCTTACGTCATCTCCGGAGAGGGACTCGTCCGCCTTCTTGAGCAGATTGCCCTTCTTGGCGTAGTCGTTGATCGTTCGCGTCAACGCAGCCTTGAGTCCGGTGACGTGCGTGCCACCCTCGTGCGTGTTGATGTTGTTCACGAAGGTGTGGGTGTTCTCCGAGAACCCGGAGTCGTACTGCAAAGCGAGCTCGATCTCGGCTTCCGGCTTGACCGTCTCGAAGTAGAGGACCTTCTCGTGAACGGCGGCTCGGCTTCCCCTCAGGTACTCTACGTACTCGGCGAGCCCCCCCTCATACTGATAGGACTCATCGCGCGGATCCTCCGGACGGTCGTCGCGGATCGAGATCGCGAGACCGCGATTGAGGAAGGCCAGCTCCCGAAGTCGAGAGGACAGGGTCTCGAAGTTATAGACCAGCTCAGTGAAGATCTCGCGGTCGGGTCTGAACTTGACCCTTGTCCCGCTGCCCTCCGCGGGCCCCAGCTTCTCCAGATCCTTCTCCTTGTCTCCACGGACGAACGACTGGTGCCACCGGCTCCCGTCTCGCCAGACCTCCACGTCCAGCTTCTCCGACAGCGCGTTCACGACGCTGACCCCCACGCCGTGGAGGCCCCCCGAGACCTTGTAGCTATCCTTGTCGAACTTGCCTCCGGCATGAAGCGTCGTCATCGCGAGCTCGACCCCGGACACCTTCTCGGTCGGGTGGATGTCGACCGGAATCCCCCTTCCGTCGTCCTCCACGGTGACCGAGTTGTCGGGGTGGATCACGACGGAGACACGTGTGCAGTAGCCAGCCATCGCCTCGTCGATGGAGTTGTCGACGACTTCGTAGACGAGATGATGAAGCCCGCGGGCCGACGTGGATCCGATGTACATCCCGGGCCGCTTTCGGACCGCCTCCAGCCCCTTGAGGACCTGGATCTTACCGGAGGTATAATCGTTGTCGCGGTTTTTCGAGCGGGAGTCAGCCATCAAGGCGCCGGGTTTGGGGGAGATCGTGCGGTCGAACCTGCAGAAGCACTACTAATTTAGCCGATTTTCAAGGCTTTTTCCATTCCCTGGAGGGCCGCACCGATGGCCGTGGCGGCGGTATCTGCGTGGGGCCCGTTCAGTCGTCCGCGTCAGGGCGGCGGACGCCTTGCTCCGAGAGGGTGAAGACGATCCGCTCGATCCGTCCGTCACCACTGCCGGCGTTGAGACGCGAAAGGATGTCCTTCCGCATCAAGTTGAGCTCGGAGAGCCACGCGCTCGAGGATACTTCGACGAACAGCACCCCCCGAGAGACGGCGGTCGCCCGCGCAACCGCGGCGATCCGGTCCCCAACCACCTGGTCCCATCTCCCCAGCGCACCCTGCGTCGCCACTTCCTTGGTCAGGCCGAGCCGCTTGAGGACGCTCTGGAGGACATCCCCTACGCGGTCGGCACGGTCGTCCTTTGGCTCGGACACCGCTGGCTCCAGGTGATCTGCCGGCGTTTCGCTCAAGACCCGATCGCTCCGTCCTCGATCGCCCATCTCGTCAGCCTCTGACCTCGAAACCGGACATCCGACTCCTTCGGGGCGGTCAGGATGACCTGCCCGGGTGCGACTCGATCCAAGACCTCGAGCACTCGCTCCGAGCGGTTCTCGTCGAGCTCTGCGAAAACATCGTCGAGAAGCAGGATCGGCTCCAGGCCGCGTCGATCCCGCGCCGTCTCCAGCTCTACCAAGCGCAGGGCCAAGGCCACCGTACGCTGCTCTCCGCCGGATCCGTACGCCCGCAGATCTCTGCGCCCGTCTCGCCCCGCATCGAAGAAGGCCAGTTCGTCTCGATGGGGGCCGACCACCGTCGTAAGTCGCGACGCCTCTTGCTCTCGTGAAGCCGCTAGCGCCGCGCGGTAGCGTTCGACGAGATCCTCGGCGGCCACCGCCTCGAATGCATCGGTGACACTCGGTTGGTAGCTCAGGAGAGCCGCCTCGCCTCCGGAGACCTCCGCATAGCGTTCGCCGAACACCGGCGCGAAGGCCCGGACCCAAACGGCCCTGGACCAGCTGACCTCGGCTCCTGCTCGAAGGAGAGTGGGGTTCCACGCGGATACGGCTGATCCGTCTGCCCGACTTCGCAATGCGGCGTTTCGCTGAGACAGGGCGTGGCGGAAGGTCTGGAGAGCTCTCAAATAATCCGGGCTGCTGAGGGCGAGCAAGACATCGAGGAAGCGTCGCCGCCCGGCGGGTCCGTCCCGGACGAGTCCGATGTCTTCCGGCGTGAACAGTACGGTCGCGGCCGAGCCGATCACGTCTCCCAGCCGTGAGACCGCATCTCCGTTGAGCGTGACTCTCTTTTCCTTCGGGCGTCGCTGAAATGCAGCCGTGAGACGAGAAATCTTGCCATTCCCCTCCAGAACGGCCTCCAGACGAAAGTGATCGCTCCCGAAACGTACGAGGTCTTCGTCGCGGCTGCCTCGGAACGAGCGAAACGTCTCCAGGTAGTGGATCGCTTCGAGGAGGTTGGTCTTCCCCTGGGCGTTCCTACCTACGAGCGCCACTCCGTCGTCAGGGAAGCTCAACCGGGCGTCCCGCAAGTTTCGAAAGCCGTGAAGGTCGAATTCGATGATGCGCATCTGAGGTCGCGTTTGCCCTGTGGCCGTCGAGGCCATGGCTTCGGCCGGCGGTCACCCCTACCTTGCCTGACGGCACCGGCTGCAGGTCCGCCGAACCGGCCGGGCGAGTCGAAACCCACCTACGCGAAGGAGTGAACCGGACCCATGGCCCGTTCCCTGAACAAGGTAATGTTGATCGGAAACGTCGGAGCGGATCCCGATGTGCGAATGACCCCTTCTGGCACGAAAGTGGTGAAGCTCTCGGTCGCCACCAACCGAAAGTTTCAGGATCGGTCTGGCCAGCAGCAGGAGCGCACGGATTGGCACCGAATCACCCTTTTCGGCAAGCTCGCGGACATCGTCGAGCAGTACGTTTCGAAGGGTGACCGACTGTACGTCGAGGGGCGGATCGAGTACTCACAAACGCAGGATGAGCAGGGCGGTACCAAGTACTGGACCGACATCGTCGCACAGGAACTCGTGATGCTCGGCGCCGGGGCGGGAGGGCCGGAGTTGGGGAGCGGGCCGAGGGGATCCGCAGCCGGAGTCAGCGGAAGCGCGAGCCCCGCCCAGGCCGACCTGAGTCAGCCGGACGACGATCTTCCCTTCTGAGGCCCACGGGGACCGGTCCTCAATTGACACCTTCCGAGGTCGTCGCGTCCTCGCGCCAAAGCCCGATCATGTCTTGGTCGAATTTTGTGGGATCCGTCTGGTAGGCCTGCGCC
>JAHEKL010000047.1 GCA_024638345.1 Gammaproteobacteria bacterium
GGTCGATCTGCCGGGCGGAAAGGATTTCCTTCTCGCCGGGCCGTCCCTCACGCTTGAAGAACCCACCGGGGATCTTGCCGGCCGCATAGGACTTCTCGCGATATTCGACGGTCAGTGGGAAGAAGGGGAGATGGGTGGGCCGATTCTGCACCGTGGCGGTGCACAGAACGACGGTCTCTCCGAATTGAACCAGGCAAGAGCCGTGCGCCAGCTTCGCCAGACGGCCGGTCTCCAAGGTGAGCGTCCTACCTGCGAATTCTCTCTCGATTCTCTGCATTGATTGGTTTTCCGTAGCCGCGAATCGTCTTTGACGGACGGGCGATCACCCGGTCCGTTGACCAGAATGTCCCAGCGGCCCAACGGCCGCAGACCGAAACGCGGAAGCTCCGGTCCTTCGGGATCGTGTGGAGGTACATCGAAGATCCCCGCGCACGGCGACGTCGACCGCGACAACCGGTCTCCGCGCTGCCGAGTTCATCGGGTCCGACTATTTCCGGAGGCCCAGCTGATCGATGAGCGTTCGGTACCGTTCGAGGTCTGTCGTCTTTAGGTACTCGAGTAGCCGGCGCCTCCGCCCGACCATTCGGAGAAGCCCGCGCCGACTGTGATGATCGGCCTTGTGCTTCTCGAAGTGCTCCCGCAGGTGGTTGATCCGTTGGGTGAGAAGCGCGATCTGGACAGGTGCGCTTCCTCGGTCGTTCTCATGCAGCTGATGCTGCTCGATGACTGCTTTTCGCTCTGCCGCGTCAACGCTCGTCATGGCGCCGTGTTCTGCCTCCGCAAGAGTCCATCGCTGCAAGGGAAGCTCTGAAAATCTGTGTGGGCGACGCTCGCCGCACCGCTTGTTGCGTCCCTGTTCTTCAATAGCCTCAGAAGCTACCGGCTCGATCGGATGCAAACAACCCCGATGGGGCCCTACCCGTCGAGCGCGCGACTCAGTCCGAGGCATCCCGCTCGAGCGCGACCCGTGCGGCATCCACGTCCATCCCCATCTGGCGAATCAGAGCCGGCGCGGAGTCGAATGCGCGGATCGGCCGTAGAAACTCGATGAAGTCGACTCTTATCTCCTCCCCGTACACGTCTCGGGAGAAGTCGAGAAGGTGGAGCTCGATCGAGGGTGGCGATCCCTGGAACGTGGGTCTCGGACCCAGATGCAGCGCTCCATCGAACGTTCCGTCTCGCAACGTTCCCCGCACCGCGTAGATCCCCGAAGGTGGGATCAGCTTGTCGGACTCACCCACACTGAGGTTCGCGGTCGGAAAGCCCAGCTCCCTGCCTCTCTGATCGCCTCGAACGACGAATCCCCTGAGCGAGTACGGCCTACCCAGCCCCTCACGGGCCTCATCGAGACGACCCTTCGAGATGGCGTCCCGAATCTGCGAGGACGAAACCGTCTGGTCTCGAATGGTCACCGGGGAAACGACGTCGACGTCGAAACCCAGCTCCTTGCCGATCTTCGCCAACATCTCGGCATCACCCGAGCGCCCTTTCCCGAATCCGTGATCGTGACCGATGACCAGCTCCTGCACACGCAGTCGACCTACGAGGATCTCCTCGACGAACCGTCTGGGTGTGTAGCGCGACAGGGCAGGCGTGAACCGGAGGAACACCGCGTACTCCAATCCCGTTTCGGCGAGTATCTCCTTCTTCTCCACAGGTGTGGTGAGCAGCGGCGGTGCCGCCTGCGGTCGCACGATCCGGAGGGGATGCGGATGAAAGGTGAGCAGCACGGCCCGTCGATCGGTATCCACGGCTCGCGCGCGGATCTCCTCGAGCACGGCGCGATGTCCGCGGTGCACACCGTCGAAGGTGCCCACCGTGACGACCGCACCGCGCCCGTCCGCCGGAAGTCCCGACGGAAGGGATAGATCAATCGCAGCTTCAGTCAAAACTGAACACCTTCTTGGGTCGAATCCGGGTTCCGGAGCGCACCGCTACCGCGAGCAGCCGCGAGTCCAGGACGACTGCATGGTCACCGTCCGAGTCGGAGGAGCCCCGGTCTCCCATCTCCAAGCTCTGGCCGGTGATCAGGCGCTCCGCTTCTTCGGTCGTCACCTCGACTCTGGGCAAGTGCCCGACCGCATCCAGGGGGGAAATGATCGACTGTTCCACTCGGGCGCGGTCGCTCAGGGCTTGGGGGGGGAGGGCTTCCTCGACCCGAAATGGCCCGATTGCGACCCTCCGGAGCGAGGTGAGGTACGCGCCCACGCCCAACCGCTCACCCAGGTCGCGTGCCAAGCCTCGAATGTAGGTACCGGCCGCGCACCCGACCCGGAATCGTACTTCGGGAAGGTCCAGCTCTTCGATCTCGATCCCGTGGACCGTGACCTCGACCGGTTCCAGCGCCACGCTCTCACCACGGCGAGCGAGCGTGTACGCCGCTGTGCCCCGGATCTTCTTCGCGGAGTAGTCGGGAGGACGCTGCGAGGTCGCACCTACGAAGCGCTGCAGCTCTTCGTCGATACGCTCCCGGGTCAGGCTCGCCCATTCTTCCGACGTGGAGACTACATCTCCTTCGGGGTCGTGGGTCGTCGTGCTCACGCCGAGCCGGGCCGACGCGAGATAGACCTTGTCGAGAGACTGGAGGTACTCTGCGAGTCGGGTCGAGCGACCGATGCAGAGGAGCAGTAGACCGGATGCGAACGGATCGAGGGTCCCCGTGTGACCCACCCGTCGAATCCCCAGACTCCTTCGAGCATGGGCAACCATGTCGTGCGAGGTCGGTCCCACCGGCTTGTCGATGGGAAGCAGACCCTCGAGAACTACCGGGTTCGTCACGGGTCCTGGGTTTCCCGGCTCGAGCGGTCCTCACCGGCCCCCGGGGAAGAAGGATCCCCGTCCCCTCGGTCCGTTTGCTGAGTTGCGACGGTTCGCAGGATCTCCTCGATCCGCAGCGCCTCCTCCAGCGTGCGATCGGCCAGGAAGCGGAGCTCCGGGATCCGGCGAACCTTCAAGCTCTTGCCGAGCTCACGGCGAATGAACGGAGCCGCCTTGGCCAGAGCCTCCAGCATCTCCTCGGCCGAGCCGTCCTCGCGAACCGGCCCCGGCCTTACGTAGACCCGAGCGACCCACAGGTCCGGGGTGACATCCACCGCCGTCACGGTCGGCAGTCCAATCCGGGGATCCCGAACCTCCGTCCGAATCAGCTCGGAGATCTCCCTCTTGATCCGTTCGTTCAGACGGGCCAATCGTCGTTGCGACATTCCGTTGCTTGGGTCCGAGGGTCGACCGGTTGGAACGGACGCAACGACCCGGTCAGGCTCGCTCCGTTCGGGAGGACAGGACGATCGCGCCTCCGGTATCGACGACGAAGCGATCGATCTTGTCGGCGATGGATTGGGCCAATCGCCCATCCGACGTCACGAACGCCACGGTCACTTCCGCCCGGTCCGTCTTGTCCTGGAAGTCGGTCTCGGCGACCGAGACCTTGAACTTGTGACGCAGCCTGTCTTTGAGCGAGCGGACGACGGTGCGCTTTTCTTTGAGGGACCGGCAGCCGGGGAGGCTCAGCTCCCACGTCATGACCAGGACCGAGGCCACCTCATCGGTCCTGACCGGTGGACGATGCCGACCCTGCAAGCGTGCGCGCTACTTCCTCGACATGGTAACACTCGATGACGTCGCCCACCTTGATGTCGTTGAAGTTCGCGATGCCCACGCCGCACTCGAAGCCTTCTCGGACCTCACGGACATCGTCCTTGAAGCGCTTGAGGGACTCGATTTCTCCTTCGTAGATCGTGCCTCCGTCGCGCATGAGCCTGGCGCGACCCTTTCGGTCGATGACTCCGTTCGAAACGTAGCACCCGGCGATCGTGCCCACCTTGGTGATCTTGAACACCTCGCGGACCTCCGCTACGCCGACGATCTTCTCCCTCTCCTCAGGCGAAAGCATACCCTCCATCGCCTTGGTGATATCGTCGACGGCTTCGTAGATCACATCGTAGAGATGTACATCGACCCCACTCTGTTCGGCGAGCAGACGCGCGTTGGTGTCGGGCCGCACGCGGAATCCGATGATGATCGCCCCTGCGGTCTCGGCGAGAAGCACATCGGACTCGTTGACCGCTCCTACGGCCCGGTGGACGATCTCGACCCGAACCTCCGAGGTCGAGAGCTGCTCGAGAGAATCCGACACGGCCTGAACGGACCCGTCGGCATCGGCCTTCACCACGATCGCCAGGGTCACGACCTCGCCTTCCTTCATGAAGCTCGCGAGATCGCCCAGCTTGACTCCCCGTTCCTTGATTCGCAGCTCCTTCTCCCGCTCGAGTCGCTGTCGCGTCTGCGCGATGTCGCCTGCCCGCACCGCCTCCATAACGGTGAGCGTGTCGCCGGCCTGGGGAACTCCACCCACTCCCAGCAGCTGCACAGGCCGGCCCGGGAGCGCGATGTCCACGGGTTTCCCCCGCTCGTCCATCATGGCCCTCACACGGCCCCCGTACTTCCCGCAAATAAAGTCGTCGCCGACCCGCAACGTGCCCTTCTGCACGAGGACCGTCACCACGGAGCCCTTCCCGACGTCCAGCTTCGCCTCGATGACGGCGGCATGCGCTTCGCGGTTCGGGTTTGCGCTCAACTCCAAGACCTCGGCCTGAAGTAGGACCTTCTCCAACAGCTCGTCGATGCCGGCTCCCGATTTGGCGGAGACCTCGGCCACGAGCACGTCCCCTCCGAAGTCCTCCACGGTGACCCCCTGCTGCAGCAGCTCCTGCTTGACCTTGTTCGGGTTCGCCGCAGGTAGGTCCATCTTGTTGATGGCCACGACCAGCGGGACGCCCGCGTTCTTCGCGTGTGAGATGGCTTCGATGGTTTGGGGCATGATCGAGTCGTCGGCAGCGACGACCAGGACGACGATGTCCGTCACGTCGGCGCCGCGAGCCCTCATCGCCGTGAAGGCGGCGTGACCCGGCGTGTCCAGGAAGGTGATCGAGCGGTCGGGATCGATCTCGACGTGGTACGCACCGATGTGCTGCGTAATCCCACCCGATTCACCGGCCACCACGTTCGTCTTTCGGACCGAGTCCAGCAGCAGAGTCTTACCGTGGTCGACGTGTCCCATCACGGTGACCACTGGCGGTCGTGGCTCCAGCGACTCCGGATCGTCCTCGACGTCTTCGATCTCCTCCTCGGCCCCCGAGTAGTCCTCCTCACGCACTGCCTTGAAGTTGAACTCGTCGAGTAGAAGCTCGAGCTGATCGAAGTCGAGACGCTGGTTGATCGTCACCATCAAGCCCAAGTTTTTGAAGGCGGCACTCACGAGCTCGGTCGACGGCACGTCGATCAGCTCGGAGAGCTCGGCGACCGTCAGGAACTCGTTGACCCGAACCGTCTTCGCCTCCTCCTCTGCGAGCTGCCGCTCTTCCTCTTCTTGGGCCTCTCGCTCCTCCCGCGTAGGGCCGGCGGTGCTCTTCCGGCGCCGCTTCTTGCTTCCCCCCTTCAGCTCCGCCATGACCCGCTGGATGTTGTCCTGCACCGCGTCCTGGTCGACCCTCTGTCGCTTCTTGCCCTTCTTCTTTCCCTGTTTACGGCCGTCCGAAGTGAACCCGTCGGCTTGAATCCGGACCTGACCGCCGGGACCGGCGCTGGCGGCGGGTGTCGGTCTGGGTGCGGCCGTTTCGAGTTGTGGCAGTTCCCAGGCCGCACTGGGCCGCGCGCGCTCGGGAGTGGCTCCGCCGGATGCGGCCATGTCGGGCATCCGAAGGCGCCGCCGCGGTCGGCTGAGCGTATCGTCTCCCTCACCCTCTTCCGACGACTCCTCCGTCGAGACGCCCACCTCCGCCTCATCGCCTTCGGCATCGGCCTCTTCCCCGGAGGTGGACTCGGCCGTCTCGGACCCGAGCCCCTCAGGAGCTTCGTCCAGCGTATCTGCGAAGAGCTCTGGCGTCTCCTCGGCCACGGCGGCGAGCTCGAGCGCTTCACGATCGGTCGCCTCTTCGTCTTCGGACATGTCCGCGTTCGTTTCCGCCTCGGCTGGGATCGGCTCGTCGAAGACGACGTCGGCGGCGCGGGCCCGGCGGCGGCGCTTGGACGGTGCCTGCGACTCCTCGATCGCGGCCTGGATCGCCTCGGAAGCATCCTTCTTGCCCGCTCTCCGTTCGCGCTCCACCCGGGCCAGGACGCGTGCAACATCCGCATCCCCCACCGACGCTTCCTCGTCGGGCACAGGAATCCCCATCGCCCTCAGAAGGGCGAGCAGGTGATCCGTGGAGACCCTGAGGTCGTCCGCTAGCTCAATGACCCGCATCTGCACTCCGTTCATCCTGTGACCTATCCCCCTCCGTCGATCCTCCTGCTCGGGAGGGGTTCGCCGGCAGCCGCTCCAGCAACTGGGCGGCGAATGAGGTCGCCGTTACGCCGACCATCGACAAAGTGCTCCGCCCGAGGGCGCGTCCGAGCGCGGCCCTCGCGGAAACCATTCGGACCGGTACCCCCCGGCTTCGAATGAGGCTCCGTACCTTCTTGAACTGATTCTCGGAAGCGTCCCTGGCGAGGAGAACCAGCCGAACCTCTCCGGCCCCCAGCGATCGACGCGTCGCGTCCACACCGGGGACCACGGCACCTGCACGACGAGCGAGGCCGAGCAGGCCGAGGGCCTCAGACTCCCTCGGGCTCTCCCCCCTCGCCACCTCTCTCCTCATCTGAGGTCGTCCCCTCCGACTCGACCAGCGCGGAAACCGCAAGGTCGATCGGGGACTGCTCGACGGCCTCCTCCGTTGGATCCTCGAGAACCGTCAGCTCGTCGATGATCCCCATCAGCCTAGGGACCGCGGCTTCTGGAAACTCTTCGATATTGCGGAAATCCTCCGCTTCAAGGTCGATGATCTCCAGAAACGTACTATATCCGGCCTTTTCCAGGGCCGCTAGAGCCTCGATTCCGACGTCCAGCTCGGTGAGCGGGAAGTCAGCCGTCTCCAACGCGTCCTGATCGCGCGCGCCCCCGAAGAGAGCCGCGTCGGCCCCCCTCTCGAGCCACTCACGCGACCCGTATAGATCGATCTGCCAGCCGATCAGCTGGGACGCGAGCCGAACGTTCTGGCCATTTCGGCCGATCGCGAGGGACAGCTGATCCTCGTCCACGATGGCTGTGATCACCTGCCTCTCCGAGTCGGAAATCACTTTCGACACGCGGGCGGGTGCCAGGGCGCGACGCGCGAAAACCTCCGGGTCGGGATGCCATGGAACGATGTCGATCCGCTCCCCTCCCAGCTCGGACACGACCGCCTGGACCCGGGAGCCCTTCAAGCCGACGCAGGCGCCGACCGGGTCGATCGAGTCGTCCCGGGACCAGACCGCGATCTTGGTTCGTCCTCCCACCTCCCGAGCTCTCTTCTTGATCTCGACGATACCCTGATAGATCTCGGGAACCTCCAGCTTGAAGAGTGCCTCCACGAACAGGGGATCGGCTCTCGAAAGAATCAAGCGCGGCCCTTTGGGCGTCTCCTCCACCTTCTTAAGCACCGCACGGATGGGGTCGCCCTGACGAAAACGCTCTCTGGGATTCTGGTCCTTCCAGGGGATGATCGCTTCCGCGTCGCGAGCTCGATTCATCATGACCACGATCTTCCCGCGTTCTATCTGCTGCACCTCTCCCGAGAGCAACTCGCCGACTCGGTGGGCGAACTCTTCTCTGATACGTTCGCGCTCACCCTCACGGACGCGCTGGACGATTCTTTGCTTCGTGGCCATCACGGCGTTGCGGCCGAACTCGGTGAAATCGACCGGGATCTCCATCACGTCACCGACCTCGAAAGTCGGATCGTCCCACCGCGCTTTCTCGAGCGACACCTCGGCGGAGGGATCCTCGACCTCCTCGACGACCCGCTTCAGAACCACCATCTCTATCTCGCCGCTCAGGTCGTCGATGGCGATTTCGGCACGCACGTTCGGACCGAAGATCCGGGCGAGACCTGCCAAGATTCCGTCCTTGACCAGATCGTCCATCTCGTCAGCCGAGAGACTCTTCGTAGCGGCCATGTCGCGAATCGCAGCCACGATCTGTCCGGCGTTTGCCATGTCTGTCCTCTCTCGAGACCGGGTTGCTGAGGCTCCGCTTTGCCGGAGCCGCCTCGAAGCTATTCGGTGGACCGGAGCCACGAGCAGTCCGTGGCTCGGCTCAGCTCTCGTCCTTCCAGTGAAATACCAACTTCGCCCTATCGATGTCCCCTCTAGGCATCAGGATCCGTGACTCGTCCCCGGTTCTGATGACCACGGAGTAGCTTTCATCGTCACCCTCGACACCCTCCAGGACACCATGGATCCGCCCTACCTCTTTGCCGGTCCCACGCTGGGTCGGTCTGACCTCGATCTCGCTTCCGGCGAACCGAACGAAGTCCCTCCGCCGCGAGAGCGGTCGCTCCACCCCTGGAGACGATACCTCCAGCACGTACTTCTCCGGGACTTCTGCGTGCTCGTCCAGCCACTCCTCGAGGGCCCGGCTGGCACGCGCGCAGTCCTTTACCGTGACCCCGTGTCCCGGAGTCGAGTCCGGGAAGTCCACTCGAACACGGAGGACCGGCTTTCTGCGCGAGCCTCCCCACTCGAGCTGCACGACCTCCATCCCGAGAGCCTCGATTCGCGAGCTCACACCCGCCTCGATTCCTGGAATCGACTTCACCGCGGCGGCCTCCCGTCGATTCAGGCAGCTACTCGACGACTCCGGCTACGAGCCCGAGCCACTTCGGGCGGCGGAGTAAAAAAAAGCGGGGGAAAACCACTCCCCCACTCACAAAAAACGCTGCCCTTTCAGCAGCTCTCGCTCGCGATGAATCATACGTCATGCTGCACGCCGCTTCAAGCCCCTGCTCCGCGGGGGCCAGGTCGATCCTCTCAGATCAATCCTCTCGTATGATCCGCGCCCCGAGGGCCGCAAGCCTCTGGTCGATCCGTTCGTACCCCCGCTCGATCTGCCCGATGTTCTGAATCCGACTCGTTCCCTTCGCAGCCAGCGCCGCGAGGAGCAACGCCATACCTGCACGGATGTCCGGACTCTCCAGAGGTTGCCCCCTTAGCGGCGAGGGGCCGACGACGACGGCCCGATGGGGGTCACAAAGGATGATCTGGGCGCCCATCGAGACGAGCTTGTCGGTGAAGAACATCCTCGACTCGAACATCTTCTCGTGGACGAGGACCGTGCCCGAGCACTGTGTCGCGGTGACGAGGGCGATCGATGTGAGGTCGGGTGGAAACCCGGGCCACGGGCCGTCGTCGATCTTCGCGATATGTCCGAAGGCGTCTCGACGTATCTCCCGATCGCGGTCTCCGTGAACGATGAGGTCTCTGCCTCGGATCTCACACTGGACACCCAGCTTCTGGAACCCTAGCAGCGTCGAGTCGAGGTGACCCACCGGGGCATCCTCGATGCGTAGGACACTTCTCGTGGCGGCCGCGAGCCCGACGAACGAGCCGACCTCGATGTGGTCCGACTCGAGTCGGTAGTGAGCACCAGTCAGCGCTTCCACGCCATCGACCTCCAGGATATGAGTCCCGATGCCGGAGATCTTGGCCCCCATCGTCTGGAGCAAACCGCATAGGTTCTGAACGTGAGGCTCGGCGGCAGCGTTTCGAAGCTTCGTACGCCCCCGGGCCCGCACCGCAGCCATGATCGCGTTCTCCGTGGCGGTGACCGATGGCTCGTCGAGGAAGATGTCCGCACCCGTGAGAGCGTCTGCGCTGATCTCCAGTCGGCTCCCTTCCACCACGATCTTCGCGCCGAGTCCTCTGAGCGCGAGAAAGTGCGTATCCAGCCGGCGACGTCCGATCACGTCGCCCCCTGGGGGCGGGATGTCGACCTTCCCGTTGCGCGCCAGGAGCGGTCCGGCAAGCAGGATCGAGGCTCGGATTCTTCCCGACAGATCTGGATCCGGACTCATCCCCTTTACGTCTTGGGCCCGGATGCGGAGCGTCCTGGGTTCGATCCAGTCCGCCTCCGCCCCGAGCGACCGGATGATCTCGATCAGGGTTTCCACGTCCCGAATTCGAGGAACGTTTTCCAGCGTGACCGGATCCGACGTCAGAAGTGTGGCAGCGATACAGGGAAGTGCGGCGTTCTTGTTTCCCATGGGTCGGATCGACCCGGACAGCGGGTGGCCTCCGTCGACCAGGAATGAGGGCATCGTCGAATCCGAAGGATGGTTTTCGGGGCGATCAACGTCCGAGTGTGCGCTCGCCGCGCTCATCGCTCGGCGAGTGAGGATTGGAACGTTTTCGATCTTGATCGATACTCATGGAACCATGATAACCCTAGTGGCTCTCCAGGGCGCGACGGCCCAGGACACAGTGGTGTCGATCGCTGCGCGCGACGGCTACGACTTGGTGCAGGTGATCGCTGCGGCGTCGGTTGCGGCGATGGCCCTCGCGGTCCTGCTGTTCATCGCCTACACGCTCTTCCAGCTCGGCCGCTTCGGCCGATCTTTGTCCAGAGCGACCCGGAGGATCTCGGCGGACCCCGGGGTCGAAGCGATGCGGCGGACTGCGGACAACGTGGAAGCGATCTCGCGAACCCTGAATGCCGAGGTCGCCAAGCTGTCCGGCTCCATCTCGCAGCTCTCGGACCGGCTCACGCAGGCCTCCGATCGGATGGAAGAACGGATCGAGGAGTTCAACGCGTTCATGGAGGTCGTGCAGGATGAGGCAGAGGGTGTGTTCGTAGACGGCGCGGCAACGGCTAGGGGCGTTCGGGCTGGGCTGGGAGATTTGGGAGGCCGCGCATCGAGCCGCAGGCGGCGCCCCGCGCGATCGGACGGGACCCGAGCGCCGAAGCACCCGCAGCGGCCGAGCCTATTGGTGGAAGAGGGCGACGACGACGAAATCGAGACCGAGGGACTAGGACCGTCCAGTGGAACAGAAAGCGGACGATAGAGGGGCGAAGAGGAGGCCGCCGGAACGGGACACCCTCGAGTTTCTCGCGGGCGTTCTTCTGGGAGCGGTCCTGGGCGCAGCCATGGGGCTGGCGGCCCTTCCCCCGGGCGCCCGAGGAGGGCTCAGTGGACGTGGCATCGTCACGAGGAGATCTCACCGGTCTCCGTGTAGGCCTCGCCAGGCCGGAATCTTGAGTCGGCTGGCCCGGTGACTCTGTTGCTACTGACCAGCTCGGGAAGGGCCGTCGGCTCTGCGCTGCTATGGTCGCTGGCCTGGTGTGTAATCGCTCCATCGGAGCTCTTCGGGTGGGGTCCGGGCACCCACATCGCCATCGGCGAGGCCGTCCTCTCGACCCTACATCTGCTTCCGCCCGCTCTTCAGGCCCTGCTTCGCAGACATCGCACCGCCTTTCTCTACGGGTCCGTCGCCGCTGACATCTCCTTCGCCAAGAAGTACGCTGCGGTGGGAAGGCACTCTCATCACTGGCATATCGGGGAGGAAATCAGGGACAGCGCAGACTCGGAACGCCTAGCGGCGGTTGCCCTCGGATATCTTTCTCACCTCGCCGCCGATACCGTCGCCCACAACCTCTACGTTCCGCGGCAGCTGCTGGTTACGAGGACGACCCACGCGGTGGGGCACACGTATTGGGAGCACCGGATGGACGTCCATCTCGGAAAACGCTTCGGAAGCATTGCGAGAGAGGTGGTTCTGCTTCATGACCACGCAGATGCCGACGACCTGTTCGACCAGGTCTTGTCCAGGACCCTCTTCTCCTTCCGCACGAATCGGCGGATCTTCCGCGGAATGATCGCCTTTCAGGATCACGACCGCTGGCAGCAGGTCTTCGACGAGATCCTTCGGCGATCGAGGTTCGACCTCCCTGTGCCCACTCGGGACCGCTACATGAGGCTCTCCTACGAATACGTGATGGAGTACCTCTCGAATCCGGAACAGTCGCGGGCGGCCTCCCTCGATCCCATCGGGGACGTGAACCTGAAGCTGGCGCGCCCGGTCCGCCGCGAAGCACTCTCGGCAGCCACGAATGACCGACCAGAGCTGATCGCGGAAATGCGGGATCAGTTCTTTCCTCTTCCGAAAGACCCGCTGGTGTTCGTTCCACAAGCGAACGGAGTAGATCTGCCTGGGCTCAGGAAGCCGGACCTTTCAGACTCCGACTGAGAAGACGCGACACTTCCGCGGGATCGGCTTTGCCCTTCGAGGCCTTCATGATCTGGCCCATGAAGAACCCTTGAAGACGCGACTCCCCGGCGCGGAAGCGCCGCACCTCGTCCGGGTTCGCCTCGAGGACGTCTCGAATCCAGCGCTCGAGCTGGTCTCCGTCCCTCACTTGTGTCAGACCCTGTTCGGCAACGACCCGGTCCGCGGAGCGTCCTTCCTCGAGCATCGTCCGTAGGACGTCCTTGCCGACGTTCTGGCTGATTGTACCGTCCTCGACCAGATCGAGGAGACCCACCAGTTCCGAGGGTGAGACGGGGAAATCCCCGATGTCCTGGGCTCGCTCCTTCGCCAACGCCAGAACCGGCCCCATGACCCAGTTCGAGGCCTGCTTGGGATCCTCGACCTCGCCCGCGACAGCCTCGAAGTAGTCCGCGATCCCACGGCTGGAGGTCAACACCTGCGCGTCATACGGGGGGAGTCCGTATTCCCGCTCGAAGCGCTCGCGGCGCGGTCGCGGAAGCTCCGGAAGCCCGGCTCGGGTCCGTTCGATCTGCTCGGCGGGAACAAGGAGCGCGGGCAGGTCGGGCTCCGGGAAATACCGGTAGTCGTGACTTTCCTCCTTGGTCCGCATCGGACGGACCTCTGCCTTTCCCTCGTCCCAGAGCAGTGTGAGATGCTCGACCGAACCGCCACGGTTCGTCAGCGCCGTCTGTCTCTCGATCTCCACCATCAGGGCCTTCTCCACGTTCGAGAACGAGTTCATGTTCTTGAGCTCGGTCTTCGTACCGAGGACATCGGCACCCGGGGGGCGGATCGACACGTTCGCATCCACTCTCAGAGAGCCCTCCTCCATGTTGCAGTCCGAGACGTCCAGGTACTCGAGTACCTGCTTCACCTGCTGGAGGTAGGCGCGCGTCTCGGAAGCCCCGCGCAAATCGGGTTCGGACACGAGCTCGATGAGGGGCGTACCCGCTCGGTTCAAGTCGATGGCGGTCGAACCCTCGACCCGATCATGGAGTGACTTGCCGGCATCCTCCTCCATGTGGATCCGTCGGATGCGGACCTCCCTCGACCCGTCTTCCATCTCTACCAGGAACCGGCCGCCCGTCGCCAGCGGCCGCTCGAACTGCGAGATCTGATAGCCCTTGGGCAGATCCGGATAGAAGTAATTCTTGCGCGCGAAGACGCTCGCCTCGTGCACGTCGCACCCGAACGCGAGAGCCGTGCGAACGGCCAGATCGACGGCCTCGCGATTCACGGTGGGCAGGGCTCCGGGTAGACCCAAGCAGACCGGGCACACGTTCGTGTTCGGCTCGTCTCCGAACCGCGCGGAGTCGGCGCAGAACAACTTCTGCCGCGTTCGGAGCTGGACGTGGATCTCCAATCCGATCACCGCCTCCCACTCACCGGCCGCAACGCCGGGGGAGCCTTCGCCCTTGCTCATGGCCGTTCGGACCTTTCGGCCCCTGCCGCTTCGGGAGGATCCAGTGTGATCGCGGCAACCTCGCCCGCCGAGAGCGCTTCCAGACCGCTCGCAGCGCGGATCATT
>JAHEKL010000285.1 GCA_024638345.1 Gammaproteobacteria bacterium
GACCGGACTCAATCTTCGATTCGAGGGGGATCGCTTCTTCTATGCGAACGACGAGGTGGAAGTGGATCGTGACTCTCTTCATGCCACCACCCGCTCGCTCTCCTTCGATCGTATGCTCGGTAGCCTCGTCCTTCGCGGAAATGCGCGGGTGGAGTCCGGAAGCACCGTCTTCCAGGGCGACACGATCGACCTTCGACTGCCCGACGACGAGCTCACTTCGATGAACATCCGCCGGGGCGGACAGATCCTCGGTGAGGACCTGGATCTGACCGGCGAAGAAATCCAGATCGACTTCACGGAGGGCGAGATCGAGCACCTGGTCGCTTTCAGAGGCCAAGCTGCGCAGGCCGCTCGCGCGGGCGAGCCGGACAGTTCTTCCGTGGCCTCGGTCGCCGATGGGGATCCTGGTGGAGAGCCGCCCAGACCTGAGGCCCTCGCGGACGACTTCTACCTGACTGCGGACTCGATAGAGGTCGATGCGCCAGGTGGCCTGCTCGAGACTGTGTTCGCCTATGGCCGCGCCCGCGCCGAGTCGGGTGGCACCATGCGAGGCGATACGCTCGTGGTCGTGGAGATGGGGGATGATCCGGTGGAGGCTTCGGGCGAGGAGTCCGCGGAGGACAGTCTGGGGATCGACACGAAGCTGCTGGATCAGGACTGGATCGAGGGGGATACGATCGTCGCCCGCTTCACGAGGGTCGGGCGTCAGACGGACTCCCTCGTGGTGGTCGATACCGCCGGTGTCGTCGATGCCCAGCCGTCCGACAATGCTCCGGACCCGTTGTTGGGCACGGCCTCGGCTGCGCCTGCGCTGACGCCCGAGGGTTCCCAGGGGGGAGAAGAGGAGGTCCCCGAGGGAGAAGGAGAAAGAGAGTACGTGCTCACGCAGCTCGTGGCAGTCGGGAACGCCCGCACCCTCTATCGATCTCCGCCGGATGAGGTAGCGGGGGACTCCGCAGTCGTGACTCCGCCCGGTCGCGAGAAGTGGGCGATCAGCTACCTCCTCGCCGATCAGATCGTGCTTACGCTCTCGGAGGGTCGGGTGGAGCATGTGCTCGCGGAAGGCACCGTCTCGGGGATCCAACTCGAGCCCGAGGAGGAGCCGGAAGAGCTGGAGGAGGAACCGGAGGGGACGGTCGATCCGGAGGTCCCCACGAACGAGCAGGTGGACCGATGAGCTCGCCCCTGCTCGCGCCGGATGAGGGCACGTCGGGAGGAGTCGCCCACAGCGAGACCGAGACCCAGCCCAGCGCGATCACGGTCGTCGAGGGTCACAGCTGTCTGCAGGGCAAGGGGCTGACAAAGGTCTACCAGCGACGAAAGGTCGTGAACGAGGTGAACCTCGAGGTGAATCAGGGAGAGATCGTAGGGCTTCTCGGCCCGAACGGGGCGGGGAAGACCACCACGTTCTACATGATCGTGGGGCTCATCTCACCCAATTCCGGAAAGGTCTACCTGGACGACCAGGACCTTACTAGGGTGGCCATGTACAAGCGGGCCCGGCTGGGAGTCGGCTACCTGGCCCAGGAGCCTTCGATCTTTCGGAAGCTCACGGTCGAAGAGAACGTGATGGCGATCCTCGAGACCCGCAATCTGCGCAGGAAAGAACGGAAGGTTCGGCTGGAGGAGCTCCTGAACGAGCTGTCGATCGCGCATCTTCGCAAGAGCAAAGCCTACATGCTTTCCGGTGGGGAGCGACGGCGTCTCGAGATCACCAGGGCCTTGGTTCGCGAGCCCAAGTTCATGCTTCTGGACGAGCCGTTCGCGGGGATCGATCCCATCGCGGTGAACGACATCCAGGAGATCGTGCACTCGCTGAAACATCGGAACATCGGAGTGATCATCTCGGACCACAATGTCGAACAGACCCTCGATATCGTCGATCGCGCCTATATCATGTACGAAGGTCGGATCCGGGTTGAGGGAAGCGTCTCGGAGCTGGTCTGGAGCGACGACGTGGCGGAGATCTATCTCGGCCCCACGCTGACTGCACGAATGAGAAGCCGATACGATCGGCCCGAAAGCGTGTCCCTACCCCGGCTGACGGAAGAGTGAGGAATCTCGGATGAGCGGATTCTCGAATCGACTCTTCCAGAGCGCAGAGCTCCGGCAGGAGATGAAGATCAACCCTCGCCTCTATCAGGCGATGGAGTTGCTTCACATGCCGCTGCTCGACCTGCAGCAGCACCTCAAGCAGGAGATGGCCGAGAACCCGTTCCTCGAGCTGGCGGATGCGGATGTGGAGCGCGAGGTCTCGTTGGAGGAGGCCGCCGAGTCCGAGGAGAAGGACGACAAGGACGAAATCGATTGGGAGGAGATCCTCCTCGACGGCTTCGATGCCGGCGGGCACCGGGCCCAGCGGGAGGAGCGGGAGTACCGAGAGCCGACTCAGGTGGAGTCGGCCGATCTCCGAGACTATCTCCTGGAGCAACTTCATCACCTCTCCATCTCGGACCGTGAGATTCGACTGGGCGAGGAGATTGTCGGAAACATCGACGACTCCGGACTCCTCACGTGCACCCTCGAGGAGGTCGTCGAGGGCGTGAACTCGTGGCTGGCCGATATCCGAGAAGTCGCGGAGAAGCGTGCGCTGGAGATCGACGACGAGCAGGAGCGCACGACCGAGCAGGCCGAGGTCGACGAGCTCTTCAGGGACTACGCAATCCTGGAAGCCGAGAGCATGCTCGAGGTCATACAGGGCCTCGACCCGCCGGGTGTGGGTGCCCGTGACCTGCGGGAGTGCATCCTCCTCCAGTTGGAAGCCCGCGACGAGAGGGACTCGCTCGCGTACACTCTGGTCAGCGAGCACTTCCAGGACTTCCTCCATCACAAGTGGAACGAGATTGCGCGGACCCTCGGTCTGACGCCGCGCGAGGTCCAGGATGCCGCGGACGAGGTCTCCAAGCTCGACCCCAAGCCCGGCCTGCGTCATTCGCCCGACGAGGACACGTACATTCTTCCGGATCTCATCGTCGACAAGATCGATGGGGAGTACCACGTCTTCCTGAACGACACCAGCCTCCCGCGGCTCCGACTCTCTCGGGCCTACCGTGAGGTCGCCCGGGACAAGGGGAAGTTCAAGGGGGAGAACAAGGAGTTCATCGCTTCGAAGCTGAACTCCGCCAGTTGGATGATCCAGGCGATCGAGCAGCGGCGCCAGACGATGCTGAAGGTCATGAACTTCATCGTCGACCGTCAGCGCGACTTCTTCGAAAAGGGCGTCCAACACCTGCGACCCCTCACCCTGCGCGAGGTGGCGGACCACATCGAGATGCACGAGTCCACGGTCTCCCGGGTCACGAACGCCAAGTACGTGCAGACGCCGCGCGGCGTGTATTCGCTCAAGTACTTCTTCTCTTCGGGC
>JAHEKL010000286.1 GCA_024638345.1 Gammaproteobacteria bacterium
ATCGGGGGTATGGCGACGTTCGAGGAGCAGTGCCGGCTCCTGATCACCCGGGGCGCGGGACGCGTCAGCCCATTCTTCATCCCGATGTTCATCCCGGACATCGCGGCCGGACTCATCTCGATCCGCTTCGGTGCCCAGGGACCGAACTACAGCACGGTATCCGCTTGTGCCACCTCCGCACATGCGATCGGGGACGCGCTTCGAATCATCGAGCGGGGCGACGCGGACGTCATGATCGCGGGTGGGAGCGAGGCCGCCGTGACGCCGCTCTCGATGGCCGGATTCAGCGCGATGAAGGCGATGTCGACTCGGAACGACGAGCCCGAGACCGCAAGTCGGCCGTTCGACGCCAAGCGCGACGGATTCGTGATGGGGGAAGGTGCGGGGATTCTCATTCTCGAAGCGAGGGAGATCGCGGAGAAGCGCGGGGCCCAGATTCACGGAAGGGTTTCGGGCTTCGGCATGTCCGCGGATGCATACCACATCACATCGCCCTCCCCCGGAGGTGCCGGTGCCCAGACAGCCATGAGGCTCGCGTTGGAGGACGCGGGGGCGGAACCCGGCGAGGTGGACTACATCAACGCGCACGGCACGTCCACACCGCAGAACGACCGGTCGGAGACCCTCGCCATCAAGGCCGTTCTCGGAGATGCCGCACGGCGAGCCGTCGTGGGATCCACGAAGTCGATGACGGGACATCTGCTGGGAGCGGCCGGGGCCGTGGAGGCGGTGGTCTGTGTCATGGCCTGCAGCGAGGGCCGGATTCCGCCGACCATCAACCTTCGGCACCCGGATCCGGAGTGCGACCTCGACTATGCGGCGGAGGGCGAGAGGAAGCGCTCGGTCGGACTCGCACTCTCGAACTCCTTCGGGTTCGGGGGCCACAACGTTTGCCTGGCGTTCAGGCCCTGAGGAGCCGAGCGGGGCTCCCGACCGCGTCCACCAACATCCATGCGTATCGGATTCGGCTACGATAGCCACCGCTTCGACGAGGACCGCCCGTGTATCCTCGGTGGGGTGGTCATCCCGGATGTACCAGGGCTCAGCGGGTTCTCGGACGGGGACGCGGTGGCCCACGCGGTGATCGACGCACTCCTCGGTGCGGCGGCCCTAGGGGACATCGGTACGCACTTCCCGCCCGGGGACGAGCGGTGGCGAGGCGCCGACTCGATGGACCTCCTCGCAAGAGCCGTGGCGCTGGTACGGGAGTCCGGGCACCGAGTAGGCAACGTCGACGTCACGGTCGTATGTGAGGCGCCCAAGATCGGCCCCGTCTCGGAGCGGATGCGAAGCAGCCTGGCCACCGTCCTCGAAGTGGACGTGAGCGCCGTCTCGGTCAAGGGGAAGACGAACGAGCGAATGGGCTGGGAGGGTGCCGGGGAAGGGCTCGCGGTCCATGCTGTAGTGCTTCTCGTGGACTGAAGCACAGGAGGCGTCGCTCTGGCCGCAAGCCCGCTCGAAGGAGACCTGCGGAGGAGGCCATGCAGGAATCGGCCGAGTTTCGGACCGAGCATTTTCAGGACTACCTGAGGTTCGATCGGGGCCTTTCGGAGCAGACGGTCTCGGCCTACAGCCGAGATGTCGGTCGATTGGTGCAGTTCGTTCGGGGCAGGGGAGCGGAACGGCCGCACGAGGTGTCGCACACCGACCTGCGAGAGTACGTATTCCACCTGAACGACGTCGGCCTCGCGGCGAGCTCGATCCGTCGATCGATCTCGGCCGTCCGGAGCTACTTCGCGTTCCTACTCGAGGAAGGGCTTCTCCAGTCGGATCCGACCGAGAGAATCGAATCTCCTAAGACGTGGCAAAGGCTGCCTTCGTTTCTGTCTCGGGACGAGGTGGTTCGAATGGTCGAATCGCCCTTGCCCGAACACCCCATGTATTGGCGCGACCGCGCGATTCTCGAGCTCCTCTATGCGACCGGGATCCGCGTGTCCGAGTTGGCGACAGCAAAGCTCTCCAGTCTGGATTTCGACGAGGGACTACTGCAGGTGTTCGGCAAGGGATCGAGGGAACGCATTGTTCCGGTCGGGAGCACGGCCTCCGAAGTCGTGAAGCGATACCTGCGGGACGTGCGACCGGGTCTGGATCGCGGAAAGGCTGGGGGTGTCCTGTTTCTCAACCGCCGGGGAGGCCCGCTGTCCCGCATGTCCGTCTGGAATCTGGTGCGCGAGGCCTCCCGGCGAAGTGGAATCGACAAGAAAGTGTCGCCGCACACGTTGAGGCACACCTTCGCGACACATCTTCTGGAGGGGGGGGCGGATCTGGTGGCGGTTCAGGAGTTCCTGGGTCACGCCGATGTCTCGACGACCCAGATCTACACCCACGTGGACCGAGAATACCTCCGGCAGGTTCACCGTCGCTTCCACCCGCGAGCCGGCTGAGTAGGCCTCCGCGGCAAAAAGAGAGGGCCGCACATCCGAGTGTGCGGCCCCTCCAATCGAGCCGGACTGAACGAGCGCGGGTCTAGCGAGGTGTGGGTGTCTCCACTTCGACCTCGGGTGGCCCAGCCTCCGCTCGTGCTTCCTGCTCGGCGAGCGCGAGCGCGAAGAGACCTGCCTGATTGTCGGCCGTTTGCAGGAAACGGACGGCGGTCTGCAAGACGGTGTCGCGCCTGCTCTGAACCTCGAGCGCCCGGTCGTCCTGACCGAGTCGGTTGTGGAACACCACCTCCACCCTCCAAGCGATGTACTCCCTGGCCTCCTCGGTCAGAAGCTCCGCGTCGACGCCGCCTTCGACGATCGATGCATACAGCTCGTCGAGGACTTCGCTCGGCAGATCCGGGATCACGTCGGAGTCGCCGGCGTCCCGGGCGGCCTGCACGGCTGCGAAGGCGGTCTCCTGCATGCGGGTCTGGAGGGGGAACTCCGCCTCCACCGCCGCGTTCAGCAGAGCCTGCTCGGCCGTGGACAGCGTGTCGTTCAAGATCTCCAGATCGGGGAACACTCCACCGCCGCCGAGGAGCCGTCGGCCGCCGATCGATGCGAACTCTGGAATGGAGTCCGGTTCGATGGCCCGACCCTCGGAGTCCCGCGGTCGATTCAGAGATCGACCCTGGGGCGTGAACCACTCACCCGAGGTGATCCGAATCAAACGTCCCTCCGGAAGCGGAATCACGCTCTGGACCGTTCCCTTACCGAACGTTCGCTCTCCCAGCACCACGGCGCGATCGTGATCCTGCAGCGCACCGGCGACGATTTCGGCCGCGGACGCTGAGAAGCGGTCCACCAGAATCACGATGGGCACGTCGGGTGCGCGGGGGGTCATCCGCGCGCGGGCTGACTCTTCCCGGAGCTGACCGCTGCTGCCCCGGGTTCGCGAGCGGGTGGTCACGAGAACCGAGCCGCGATCGAGAAAGAG
>JAHEKL010000287.1:0-1932 GCA_024638345.1 Gammaproteobacteria bacterium
TTCCCATAAAGACGGTCGTTCGGCCTAGTCGGGACTGCTCGGCGACCCAGTCCTCGATCTCTGCAGGCGGCGACGCGTTCACGCGAGACGCCATCGTCGCATTTCCGACCCACATTCGGTCCCCGCCGAGCAAGGCGATCACACCTTCTCCGGGAAACGCTCGGAACGCGGAGGTGCGCTGGGTGGACAATCCCCGGTCTTTCGCCGCCTGAACCAACGCCCGAGCCAAGTGGTGCTCAGAAGGAGCTTCCATCGATGCCGCGCTTTCGAGTAGTTGGTCCGACGTCATATCCGACGTCAACGCAGGCTTCATGGCGAGGAGCTGAGGACGCCCTTCCGTGAGGGTCCCGGTCTTGTCGAAGGCGACCGTATCGATCGTCCCAGCCAGGTCGACGAAAGCCCCGCCCTTGAAGAGAACCCCATGCCGAGCCCCGTTCGCGATCGCGGACAGAAGCGCGGACGGGGTCGAGATGACGAGCGCGCAGGGACTCGCGACGACCAACAGCGTCATGGCCCGATAGACCGCATCCCCCCAAGAAAGACCAAAGCCGAGGGCACTCGCCATGATCGTGACGCCGCTGCCGGCCAGCACTAGGATGGTGTATGGATGGGCGAAGCGGTCGATGAACTCCTGAGCGGGCGCCCGAGCCTCTCGCGCTTCCTCCACCAGTCTCACGATCCTGGCGAGCATGGTCTCGCTCGCGGGGCGCGTCACCTCGACCGTGAGCGCTCCACCCTGGTTGATGGTTCCCGCGAAGACCTCGCTGTCGAGCTCCTTCTTCGCCGGGACCGATTCGCCCGTGATGGCGGATTCGTCGACTTCGCTGCTGCCGGAGACGACGCGTCCATCGGCGCCAACGCGCTCCCCCGGCCGAACGAGGATCCTCTGCCCCAACTCGAGGGTGTCCACAGGCACACGCTCGCCGGGGGTTCCGTCTGCCGCCTCGAGCGTCACCTCCTCCGGGTGCAGATCCATCAGTGCCGAGATGGCCAAGCGCGTGCGACCCATCGCAAACGCCTCGAGCGCGTTGGATAGGGAGAAGAGGAAGATCAGAATGACCCCCTCCAAGGGCTGGCCCACTCCGGCGGCGCCCAGGGCCGCGGCACCCATCAGGAAGTCGATGGAAAGTCGCCCTTTCCGCAACGCGGACCAGATATCCCGAAGGATCGGGCCGCCCCCGACCAGATACGCAGCTCCGAGGGGAAGCCAGCGCCAGGGGGAGGGCGTTTCAGGCAGCCACTCCAGCACCCCGCCCGCCACCATGCACGCGGCAACGAAGCTGGTGACCCAGGAATAGAGGGTCACGTCGTTCGGTTCTGAACCGCGGGCTCCGGCGGTCCCCGCGCTTGGCGCGGACGAGGGTGAAGCTTGGAGTGTGGTTGGACTCATCGAGTCGGCTTCAAACCCTGGGGTGCTCTTCACCGAGCAGGTCGAGCTGCTCGCTCACCGGCCGAGACCGCGGCAGTCGCGGCCGTTGAAAGGCAGCCGTCGCGAGAGGCTCGGTGGGACCATCCAATCCTAACCTCCGGCGCGTGACCTTGAAGAGCTGCCGCATCTGATCGGCATACTCCCCACTTCCACGCATTCGATGACCGAAGCGGGGATCCGAAAGCTTCCCGCCGTGGAGCTCGCGCAGTCGGTTCAGGACCCGTTCTGCGCGATCCGGTAGATGCTCTCGCAGCCATCCTACAAAGATGCTCTCGACTACACCCGGGAGCCGGAGCACGAGCATCGCAGCGGACTCCGCCCCTGCCGCCGCGCTCGCTTCCAGGATCGAGGGGATCTCGTGCTCCGTCAGACCGGGGATGACGGGAGCGATGTTCACTCCAACGGGAACGCCTGCGTCACGGAGGAGTCGGATCGCCCTGAGCCGATGTTCCGGGGGCGCAGCCCTCGGCTCCATGGCCCTCTGCAATCGTCGATCCAGGGTG
>JAHEKL010000287.1:1942-3322 GCA_024638345.1 Gammaproteobacteria bacterium
CAGGCCGCTCGGTGCTCCGACAACGAAGCGAGCAGATCCAGGTCCCTTTCGATTGCGAGCCCCTTGGTGACGATCGTCACTGGATGGCGCGTCTCCTCGAGCACTTCCAGACACCCTCGGGTGATGCCGAGCTTTCGTTCGATCGGCTGGTAGGGGTCGGTGACTCCGCTCATCGCGAGGGGCGTGGGTGACCACGACGTCCGCGCTAACGCGCGCCTGAGTAGAAGTGGGGCATCCACCTTCACCAGAATTCGACTCTCGAAGTCCAGGCCCGCCGAGAAACCCAGATACTCGTGCGAGGGACGCGCGTAGCAGTAGCTACATCCGTGCTCACAGCCGCGGTAGGGATTCAGGCTCCACTCGAAGGGGACGTCCGGGCTGCTGTTCCGGCTCAAGACGGTGCGTGAAGCGTCCCGATAGTATTCCGTCTTGCGCCCGACGGCCTCGCTCGCGAACTCCGGATCTGGCTCGACGCTCAACCGCTCGAAGCGGTTCGGTGGGTCATCGGCGGCGCCGCGGCCGCGAAGGATCGGCAGCGAATTCCTCATTGTTGCTGATACCCAGGAGGGGCGGATCAGTTTCGGTATTCATTCGGTGCGGGCACGGACGCAATTCCCGACTGCAATGACGTGCCTTGCCAGTTGGGGACCGGCCACCGCAATGACGCAAGCCTCCTGGATCGAGGCTCACCGGGTATGGACCGCCGCCGGATTGTTGAATACACTTCCTGGCCTCCCTGGGTCGGCCTTCGTGAGGGCGAGGCAAGGGGGAACGCGCGAGTGAGGATCGCCAGCGGACCTGGAAACAGCGCTCGTTGGAGGAAAGTCCGAGCTCCACAGGGCAGGGTGCCGGGTAATCCCCGGGCGGCGAAAGCCGATGGAAAGTGCCACAGAAAGCAAACCGCCGATGGCTTCCGCGAGGGAGCACAGGCAAGGGTGAAAGGGTGCGGTAAGAGCGCACCGGGCTTCCGGTAACGGAGGTCGCACGGAAAACCCCATCCGGAGCAAGGCCAAGCAGGGACGAGGGGCGGCCCGCCCCACTAGAGTCCCGGGTAGGCTGCATGAGGTCCGCAGCGATGTGGGCCCTAGAGAAATGATTCTCCCCGGCCATGTCGGGACAGAACTCGGCTTATTCCGCGCGTCTTCCCGCTTTCCGCCCTACCGGGTGGAGCGGTCCGTAACGCGCCCGTAGCTCAGCTGGATAGAGCGTCGGCCTCCGGAGCCGAAGGTCACAGGTTCGAATCCTGTCGGGCGCATGAAGAGAGGGGAGGGGAGTCATGTTCCCCTCCCCTCTCTTCATGTGTCCTGGCGTCGGAGTCGAATCCTCCGGTTCGAGCCGGAGCGACCGAGGGGAGCGGAGACGGCTCGCGTGAGCGAGCCC
>JAHEKL010000048.1 GCA_024638345.1 Gammaproteobacteria bacterium
CGCTGGTCGTATGGGGAGGCGAATTCGGACGCACACCGACGATGGAAGGTCGTGGCAACGGTCGTGATCATTCGCCCGCCGCTTACTCGATTTGGTTGGCAGGCGGAGGGAGCCACGGTCGGGTCCGAGAGTCTGGAAGAGGTCGCTGTCGAGGAGCGTGCGGAGGAGGACGACGAGGCCGCCGCTTCTTGGCCAGCGGACAAGGAAGAGGCAGAGGAGGAGGTAGAGGAGGAGGAGGTAGAGGTAGAGGAGGAGAAGGACCGGCTCGTCGCCTTGACGGAAAGGGTGGATGACTCGCCCGACGACGCGGAGGGTTGGAGGCTCCTGGGAGAGGAGCTGTTCGTTCGCCATCGATCGGAGGACGCCTGGGAAGCGATGGAGAAGGCGCATCAGGCGTATGCCGAGAGCGGGAATCCCGAACGGGCCATGCACGTGGTACGTGAGCTACTCGTTCGCGAGCCTCACCGAATCGATCTCAGGCAGCGGGTAGTCGAATACGCACACCGCACGAACGAGCGAACCGTTCTCGTGCAGGCATTCCTGGAGCTTGCGGACGGGCTCCGTGCGCAGGGCGAGGCGCTCAAGGCCGACGCCGTGTTGGAGCAGGTGCTGGAGATCGACCCCGGGAATCTGCGCGCGAACGAGGCACTTCGGGCTGCCGCCGAAAGTACAGCCGAGCCCAGCGCAGCGGAGCCGGCCGCGGTCGAAACCGAGCAGGAAGAGCCGCAGCCCGCAGCCTCCGGCGCGAACTCCGACTATGTGGACCTCGGGGCGATGGTGCTGGACGCACAGGGGGAGGCGACCACTCGGTGGAAGGTCGAGGCCGAGGAGCCCACCGGGGACGAGGAAGCGGACTTCGCCCGGATGCTGACGCAATTCAAGCAGAAGGTAGCGGAGAACATCCCCGGGGAGGATGCCAGGTCTCACTATGACCTCGGAGCCGCGTACAAGGAGATGGGCCTGTTCCGCGAGGCGATCGGCGAGTTCCAGCAGGCGCTGCGTGCACAACCCAAGAATCTTGCAGCCTACGAGATGCTGGGGCAGTGTTTCCTTGAACAGGGTGAGCCGGAGGTAGCGATTCGAACGCTGGAGCGGGGGCTCGAGTTGCCCGCACCGGTCGAAGACGATTTGCTGGGCATGTACTATTGGCTCGGACAAGCCCACGAGGTAGTCGGGAACACGGATTCGGCCCGGGAGTTCTACGAGAAGATCTTCTCCCTGGACATCAACTTCCGGGACGTCACCGATCGCCTCAGGGCCCTCCGCTGACGGGTGAACGGCCCATCCCATCTCGGCGATCTGCTGGAGTCGGCGACGGAGCCTCCCATGCGTGACGCCTCAACCACTCCGGTCCGAGCCGCTTCCAGGCTCGCCAGCATCCAGGAGCCGGTTCGAGATCGTCTCGACGGCGTGGTCGATGAGATCCGGCGCATCATACTGTCCGACTTCGACATGCACGAGGAAGTCAACGACTACCTCCTCAAGATGCGTGGCAAGCTGTTTCGGCCCACGCTCCTCCTTCTGTCGAGTGAGGTGGGTGGGACCCCGCATCGGGACGCATTGCCGCTCGCCGCGGTGGTGGAGCTCGTGCACCTGGCGACGCTCGTTCACGACGACGCGGTCGACCACTCGGTCCTCCGACGCGGTCTTCCCACGGTGAACCACCTATGGAACCACCAGGTCGCGATCATCACCGGGGACTTCCTCTACTCCCGTTCGGTCATGGAGCTCACTCGTATAGGTCGTCTCGAAGCCGTGCACTCCCTCGCGCGCGCCTCGAACGAGATGAGCGTCGGAGAGCTGAGGCAGCTGATGTCCCACGATACGCTCCGATTCAGCGAGAAGGACTACTACAGCCTGATTGCGTGCAAGACGGCCTCGCTCATGGCCGCTGCTTGTGATATGGGGGCTCTCGTCGGCGTGGAGACGTATCGCGACGCGTTTCGGCGCTTCGGCCACGCGCTGGGAATGGCCTTTCAGATCGCGGACGATCTCCTCGACTACGAGGGGAGCGAGGAGCGAACCGGGAAGCCGGTCGGGCATGATCTGCGCGAACGGAAGGTGACGCTTCCCCTCATCGAGGCGCTCAAGCACGTGGACGGGCACGACCGAGAGAAGGTTCGCGATCTCTTCACTCGGATCGACCCCTCCGAGGAAGAAATCGAAGAGGTCGTCGCGCTCGTGCGCCGAGCCGGCGGATTGGAGTATGCCCGTGCTCGCGCCGAGGAGTTCGCCGCCGAGGCGGAGGCCGCGCTCGCCCAAATCGCCGAGGAAGGTGAAGCGATGGAGGCGCTCAGGGAGTCGATACGATACGCGGTCGAGCGCACTCGATGACGCACGGAGACGATCGGATAGCGCCTTTCGGATTCGTCACTCGCTCTTCGGTACGTTACTTTGATAGAGTAGTGAAACGGTCAGGTGGGGCGGGTCCAGCGGTGGCGAGTGGGAAGTGAGCACTCTTCTCGATAGCCGGCGTCGCTCGGCTTCTCGAATCGTCTGGACCTTGGTCTTGGGGCTGTTCCTCGGCGGGTTGTTGACCGAGCTGTCCGAGACGTTCTTGCCCGAGAGCGCGGCACGGGATTTCCTTGTGACGTCGGTCGCGGCCTCGGTCGGCCCTTTCGAGTTGGACCTGGTCGCGGTAGCGATCACGCTCGGACCGCTGATCCTGACCCTGAATGTGCTCACGCTGGTCGGAATCGGAATGGTAGCTTTCGTCGCGCGTTCCTGGATTTGAAGAGATTGGCGCGCCGAAGCTGAGACTTCGTTCGCCAAAGGAGGTCTGACACGATGTTTGGCGGATTGGGAATGTGGGAGATCATGCTGATCTTCTTGGTCGTGCTGCTACTCTTCGGAGCCAAGAGGCTGCCGGAGATCGGATCGTCGCTCGGAAAGGGGATCCGTGAGTTCAAGAGCTCCATACGGGAGATCGAGGGGGAGCTCAAGATCCCGGACGAGAAGCCCAGGGTCACCAGGGCCCCCGCTCCGGAGCCCCAGAAGGAGCATGAGCAGGAGGAGGGCGCGGACGGGGAGCCGCGCAGGCTGACCACCAGCCAGTAGCCCCGAGAAAGCGTCGACTCGCCTCGGGGGGGCCTCCTAGAAGAACATCGGGATCTGGGGGCCCTGCTCTGCCTGCTGCTCGGCGGCCTCGAAGTACTCCGCACGACTATCGATGATCGTCGTCGTGGCTCGCAGCCCTTCGATCCACTGATCGAGGCGTACTTGCTGGATCTCGGAGGTCACCTGGGTCCGCTGGGCCGCTCTCTGGGCTTCCCATGCGTCGCGATCCGCCTCGACCTTCTGGTCCACGCGGAGTAGGATCACCCGCCCCAAGGCGGTCACGGGTCCCCCGATCTCACCGGGTGCCGTCCCGAAGGCGGCTCCGATGGCAGGAGTCGCCTGGCCCAGCCCGGGAACGAATTCGCGTCGAGTGAACGGTCCCGCGGTCTGAACCTCCAGACCGAGCCGGTTCGCAGTCGTCTCGAGGGTCTCGGATCCGCCTCGGATCTCCTGCTGCCACTGCCGCGCTTCCTCCATCGTCCGGTCGATCTTCTTCTGAGTTCGCAAATTCACGCGAATCTCGTCCGAGACCTGATCGAGGGTGAGCGTTCCAGCGGGGGCATCGTCGATGAGCTCGACGATGTAGAAGGCACTCTCGTTCTCGAAGACCGGGCTGACCGCACCGGCATCGTCGCTCTCCACAAACACCCAATCCTGAGCTTCGCCCGCGACTCCGACCCCGGGCAGGGTCGCGAAATCCTCCGAGATCTCTCCTTCCATGACTGGAAGTCCGAAGGCCTGTGCAGCATCCCTGAGCGGTTGGTTCTCCGCCAGAGTCTCCAGGGAGTCGGCCCGAGTGAGGAGGGCTACCTCACCCTGGTCGGAGACCTCGATGGGTAGGAGGATATGACGGGCCTCCACCTCCTCGGCAACCTCATCCCTCGACGTCACCTCGACCAAGTGGTAGCCGAACGCCGTCTCGAGCGGCTCGCTCAACTCCCCCACGGGCAGCGAGAACGCGAGTGAGTCGAAGGCGGGGACCATCGTACCGCGTCCGAAGGTCCCCAACGATCCGCCTTGCGCGGCCGACACGTTGTCGATGCTCTCGCGCTCAGCCACCTCGGCGAAATCAGCTCCGTCGAGGATCTGTTGACGGATCTGCAGCGCATACTCCCGGGAGGCCGCCGAGTCTGCGGCCGTGGGAGCCTTGTCCATGTAGGCGTAGAGCACCTGTGCGCGCGCCGGAACCTCGAACTCCTCGGGGTTGTCGCGATAGTACTGCTCTATCTCGTCGTCGGTGACCTGTACTTGGTCGTCGGTCACCCGCGCGTCCGGCGGAACCGAGAGGAAACTGACGGACACGCGTGCGTTCTGGGCTCGCCATCGCTCCCAAAGCTCGTTGTCCGGAACGAATATGCCCGACGTGACCTGCCGAATCAGCTTGTTACGGGGAATCAGATCGCGGTAGTAGAACTCCAGCTGCTGCAGAAAGAGCGGATCCTGGCCCGCCTGAGCGAGGAACGCCTGGTAGAGCGCGAGGTCGAATTGGCCCTGCTCGTTCTGAAACGCGGGATCGAACTGGAACTCCGGTGGGGGCGATAGCCTCGCGGCCTGGATGACCTCCTCATCGGTCACCCGAATGCCCCGGCGCGAGAGCTCCCGCTGGATCAGGATCTGATTGACCACTTGGTCCCAGGCCATGTCCTCGATCTCGCGGTTCTGCTGCGAGCTGACAGGCTCGTCCTGGGAGGCCGAGATCTGATCGTAGAGGGCGCGGTAGGCGTTCTGCCATTCGAGAATCGAGACGGACGTGCTACCGACTCTTCCGATGTTCACACCCATCGTGCGTCCCGAAGCGTCCATTCCCCACTGGAAGACCATGAGCGCGACGAACGCCAGCGCCGTCACGAGCATGATGATCTTCGTATTCTGTCTCATCTGCCGCATCAGCATACGGCGGACTCCTTGAGCATCTGCCAGAGAGCTTGGGATCGGCTGGCCGCCGACCCCGAACCCCCTCGCCATTCGGAGGATCCGAGAGGGCCGAGGGGACCGGCTACGTCACAGCGGGCCAAAAAGTAACCGGAACGCCGGGACCCCTCAAGCATGGGCCACGGGCCCGGGAAGCATCGCGTTGACACTCTTTCGCGGGTTCCAATATCTTCTCCCAACTGCCTTCCCCACCGATTGTCCCGCTCACCTCCTACCGAAAAAGGCTCGGGAGGGGTCCCGCTTGTCCGATTCACTCGATCGAGAGATCAGCATCCTGAGGACCTCCTTCTGGTCTGCCCGGGATCCGGAGGGGCGCGCCTTCGTGCCGTTGGCCGATGCTCATCGACGCAAGGGAGAGCTCGAGGAAGCTCGGGCCCTCCTACAGGACGGGCTCGAGCGACATCCCGACTTCGCCAGCGGACACCTGGTGGCGGCCCGAGTCGCGCGGGACCGGGGCGACCTGGTCTCGGCCCGGGAGCATCTGGATCGCGTGCTCGATCTGGATCACGCGAACATCACGGCCTTGATCGAGCGAGCCGGCACACGTGCGTCAGAGGGGGACCGTGAAGGCGCCATGGAGGACCTCACGGCCGCACTCGAGTCGGACCCATCGAACGACGACGCAAGGCAGCGCCTCGACACGTTGGAATCGGGTGCGGGATGGGATGTCGAGGTCGCACCGATGGAGGAGGCGGAGGTCCCGGACTCGGACGGTGCCATATACACTCGAACCATGGGGGACCTCTACGCCCGACAAGGATTCCGCGATCAGGCGATCGAGGTCTACGAGCACCTCCTGCATGCCGATCCCGGCAACGAGGAGCTCGCATTGCGGCTGGAGGAGCTGAAAGCGCCCGATGCCCAGCCGAGCGACGCCGACTCGTTCCCGGACGCCGAGGTCGGGACCGGCCACGCGCTGGTCCGGGCCGGAGTCCCGACGGAAGCGGAGACCTCGGGCGAGCGGTCGATCGCTCAGTACTTCGAGGACCTGGTAGCTTGGGTGCCGGGGGCCGTTCCCATCCAGTCGTTGGCCCCCAGCGTCGAGGAGAAGCCTGAACGAGACGAGTCGGCGGACTCGGTTGGAGTCTACGATTCCGGCCTGGACGAGAGCGAAGAAGCTGAAGCTCCAACCTCGGGCGTCGAGCAGGATGGAGAGCCTAGGACTCACGACTTGCCAGCGGAGGCCGGAACTCCTGATCTCGTGGAAGTCACGGAGATCTCCGATTCCCCAGTGCCGGAGTCCATCGTGAACGGACAGAACAAGCCTCCGGCTGAAGCTGGAGCGGACTCGTCCGAGGATGTCGACGAGCCGGACGAATCGGACTTGGACGACTTCAATCTCTGGCTGAGAAGCCTTCAGCCATGAGGATCGGCGTCATCCACGGGCCCAACCTCCAACTTCTCGGGAAGAGGGAGCCGGAGGTCTACGGAACCGCGACGCTCTCCGACGTGAACGAGGCGCTCGAACGGCTCGCCTCCGAGCTCGGTGTGACCCTCGAGACGATTCAGTCCAATCACGAGGGGGAGATCGTCGACTTCGTCTCCGACGCGGCGGGTCGAGTGGGGGGCTTCCTCATCAATCCCGGAGGTCTCACACATACCTCGGTCGTCCTGCGGGACGCGCTGGTGGGAGTGGAGCGACCCTTCGTGGAGGTGCACCTCTCCAATACGGCCGGTAGGGAGGAGTTCCGGAGACGCTCCTTCCTGTCTCCCGTAGCCTCCGGGGTCGTGCTCGGATTCGGGTTGCAGAGTTATCTCCTTGGTCTCCGAGGGCTGGTCGGCAAGCTCTCTGACGCCTGACCTTGGCGTCACGCTCCACTCGGAACGCGCTCGGACGGTTATATGGCATCGACGGCTGATTTCAGAAACGGAATGGTACTGGAGATCGATGCGGTACTCTGGACCATCACCTACTTCCAGCACGTGAAGCCTGGAAAGGGTGGAGCGTTCGTCCGGACGAAGCTCAAGAACGTGCTGACTGGCCAGGTGGTCGAGAAGACCTTCCGTTCGGGGGAGAAGGTGACGAGCGTTCGGTTGCTGCGCCGACCCGTGACCTACAGCTACACGGACGGCCAGCTGTATCACTTCATGGATCAGGAGACATTCGAGATGATCCCGATCTCGGGCGATCTGCTCGGGGCCGATCAACTGAAGTACCTGAAGGAGAACATGGAGTGCAGCGGTCTGATGCACGACGGGAAGGTCTTGGCGGTTGAGCTTCCGGACTTCGTAGAGCTCGATGTGACGCGAACGGACCCCGGTCTCAAGGGCGACACGGCTCAGGGCGGCAGCAAGCCGGCCACCCTCGAGACCGGCGCCGAGATCCAGGTGCCTCTCTTCATCGAACAAGGCGACAGGGTGAAGGTGGACCGGCGCGAGGACAAATACCTGGAGCGAGTCACGTGATCGATCTCGACTTCATCGAGCGACTGATTCGTACCCTGGACGAGAGTGGACTCGACCACGTCGAGATCGAGCGTGGGGGGACGAGGCTGAGGGTCTCGAAGAGCCCGCCCGTTCAGGCGATCGAGGAAGCCGAGCCTACACACTCGACAGAGCCCATGGGATCGGAGCCACCCTCGGATCCCTCCATCGAGGCTCAGACCGAAGCCCCCGCGGCCAGCCCTTCCGTCGACGAGGACCTGGTCGAGATCACGTCTCCGATGGTCGGGACGTTCTACCGTTCACCGTCGCCTGGCACCGATCCCTTCACTGATGTGGGTAGCCGCATCTCTGCCGGAGACGTCCTCTGTATCATCGAGGCGATGAAGCTCATGAACGAGCTGGAAGCGGAAGCCAGCGGGACCATTCATCAGGTATGTGTCGGCGACGGGGAGCCGGTCGAGTACGGACAGGTCCTGTTTCGGCTTCGACCCTGAAGCCCCGCTCCTTCAAAGGTCACCGTGTTTAGGAAGGTTCTCATCGCGAACCGGGGGGAGATCGCCCTCCGGGTCATCCGCGCCTGCCAGGAGCTGGGGGTTTCGACGGTCGCCGTCTATTCGGAGGCGGACGCGGAGTCCCTCCATGTGCGCTTCGCGGACGAGGAGGTCTGCATCGGTCCCCCCCGGTCGTCGGAGTCGTATCTCAACGTTCCGAGGATCATCGCGGCAGCGGAGATCACGGGAGCGGAGGCGATCCATCCAGGATACGGCTTCCTGGCCGAAAACGCGGAGTTCGCCGAGATCTGCGCACGCTCTGGCATCACGTTCATAGGGCCGTCCGCGGACCAGATCCGAGCAATGGGGGACAAGGCGACCGCACGCCAGTCGATGATCGACGCCGGGGTCCCGGTCGTACCCGGATCGAAGGGGGAGGTCCGGGACGCCGAGGAGGCCGCCCGCATCGCGGAAGAGATCGGGTTCCCCGTGATGATCAAGGCCTCCGCCGGGGGCGGTGGGAAGGGAATGCGGGTCTCCAAGGACCCCGATTCCTTTCTTCGGCTCCTTCGGGCGGCTCAGAACGAGGCCGACTCGGCTTTCGGCGACTCCTCCGTCTACCTCGAGAAGTACGTGGACCGCCCGCGGCACGTGGAGATCCAGGTGTTTGGGGACACCCATGGTAGAGTGGTTCACCTTGGTGAGCGGGACTGCTCCGTACAGCGGCGACATCAGAAGCTGATCGAGGAAGCTCCATCTCCGGCGATGACACCCGAGCGACGCGAGGAGATGGGGGCGGCCGCCGTCAATGCGGCGGAGGCGATCGGCTACGTGGGCGCCGGCACGGTCGAGTTCCTCCTCGACAAGGACGGCTCGCACTACTTCATCGAGATGAACACCCGGATTCAGGTCGAGCACCCGGTCACCGAGGTCACGACGGGCTTCGACCTGGTGAAGGAGCAGATCCTGGTGGCGGCCGGCGAGCCACTCTCGTTCCCGCCGGAGCCAGCAGTGCTGCGTGGCCACACCTTCGAGTTCCGTATCAACGCAGAGAACCCGGACAAGAACTTCCAGCCTTCACCTGGTCAAATCACGACCTTCCACCCGCCCGGCGGGCCCGGCGTGCGACTCGATACGCACGTGTACGCGGGCTATCACGTGCCCCCTTTCTACGATTCGCTACTGGCGAAGCTGATCGTGAGTGGAAAGACGCGCGACGAGGCCCTGGTCCGCGCGAGGTACGCCCTGCGCTCGTTCGTCATCGAAGGAGTGTCGACGACCATCCCTTTCCTCGCCGAGCTGGTTCAAGACGAGGCGTTCCAGCAGGGCGAGATCGACACGCACTTCGTCGAGCGCTTCTTGGCCCAGCGGGGCGGGGCGTGAGCGTGAGGAGCGGCTCGGAGCGAGTCGCCCGGGCGTCCTGCTTCGGCGCGCCAGCGACTAGTAGCCCGTGATCAAGGTCGAAACCTTTCATTCCGGAGCCGACGTAGACCCTGGCCGGATGCCGGGCGCGACGGCGGTGGTCATCGACGTGATCAGGGCTACGTCCACCATCGTGGAGGCCTTGGCCTCCGGGGCTCGCGCCGTGTATCCGACGCTCTCCAGCGACGAGGCGATTCGGCTCGTGAACTCGCTCGGACGGGAGGACACGCTCCTGTGCGGAGAGCGGAAGGGTCTGAGGATTGAAGGCTTCGATCTGGGAAACTCGCCGCTGGAGTTCACTCCCGAACGTGTTGCGGACAAGAGGCTGGTCATGAGCACGACCAACGGCACCCGGGCGTTTCTGGCATCCGAAGATGCCGACCGCGTGGTGGCCGCGTCCCTGCTCAACCTCTCCGCTGTCAGTCTCACGGTGCGAGAATCGGACCGATTGGTGTTCGTGTGTGCGGGGAAGGAGGACAGGTTCTCACTCGACGACGCCCTGTGCGCGGGTCTGATCATCGAGAAGCTGTCCAACGCCGAGGATGCCGAGGTTCAGCTCGACGACGCCTCGAAGGCCGCAGTCGCCCTGGCGAAGGCATATCCCGTCGAGCCACAGCTTCTGAGCCAGACGGCAGCCGGTGCCGCACTGGTAAAGGTCGGGCTCGGAGCCGATCTTGAACGGTGTGCCGACGTCGACCGCTACTCGCTCGTTCCCGAGATGCACGAACGGATAATCCGCCTTCCCGACGACGTGTGACCGTCATTTCACGTCGCTCTCCCCGGCGGGGCCCGGAATGCTGAAGCCCGATCAGACGCGGGAGCTCGCCGGGGTCAGCCTTGTCGCGCTCGCGATCTTGATGCTGCTGGCGCTCGTGCCCGTGCAGACGCTCGGCTCCGTCGGGGCCGACTGGTTCGATTCGGGCAACATGATGGGTCCTCTTGGAGCCCTCATTCGGACCGTCGCCGTGTCCGTTCTGGGAGTGTCCGCGGTGCTCCTACCGTTGCTCGTGGGCCTCGCTGGCGTCCACTTCGTCGGCTGGATCGATCGGGAACCAGCCATTCGCCTTGGGATCCTGGGCGGGGGGCTCTTGCTCCTCGTGCCCTCCGTCATTCACCTGCTCACGTCTGGCAGTCAGGCTCCGGGCTGGCTGGGCGCGACGATCGGACGTCCGCTGGTAGGCCTCGCGGGGCCTTTCGGCGCCGGATTCATTCTACTGGTCCTCGTGGTCCTGCTCTTCCTGGCCACTCTCGGTTGGAATCCGCTCTCCCGCCCCAAGAACTGGATCGTCGGTGCGGCGACGACCGGCTGGCGCTCGCTGAGCGACTGGCTCGAAGGGCGAGGCATGCCCGATCTCTGGTCGGAGACTCGGCTTCCCGACCCGATCGTCGAGGAGTCCTCCGTCGCCGAGGGGCACATCGACACGGAGGGGAGGCCGACACCGAAGCGGGGACGGGGTTCGAAGAAGGGCGCGAAGGGTACCGGTCAGCTGACCCTGCCCGATCCACTCGATCCGCGGGATCGAGAGAACACCGAGCTTCCGCCCATGGAGCTGCTGACCCCCGCGACCGGAGAGCACCTCGACGACATGAAGCGGGATCTGGATGCGCTCGGAGAGGTTCTGGTGGAAAAGCTCAGGACGTTCAACGTCGAGAGTGAGCTCGGGGGACGGACGACGGGACCGGTCGTGACCCAGTTCGAGGTGGTTCCGGCTCCGGGGGTCAAGGTCAACCGGATCGCGAACCTCGATCGGGACCTGGCCCTCGCCATGCGCGCCCGGACCGTCCGTATCGTTGCCCCGATTCCGGGGAAGGGCGCGGTGGGCGTCGAGATCCCGAACCCAGTGCCGGTGACCGTGCAGGTTCGCGAGATCCTAGAAAGCCCGGCCTTCCAGAGATCCAGGGCGGAGCTGCCCTTGGCGCTCGGAAAGGATCTTCACGGAGCACCCTACGTCGCCGACCTGGCGAAGATGCCCCATTGCCTGATCGCGGGGGCGACCGGCTCGGGCAAATCGGTTTGTCTCAACGCGATCATCACATCCCTCGTGTATCGACACGCTCCCGAAACGCTCCGATTGCTCTTGATCGATCCCAAGATGGTCGAGCTCACGACCTACGGGGATCTCCCCCACCTACGTCATCCGGTGGTCACCGATCCGAAGGACGCGGCCGGCGTCCTGAAGTGGGCGATGTTGGAGATGGATCGGCGGTATGCGCTGCTCTCGGAAAACGGGGTCCGCTCGATCGGTGAGTTCAACCGCCGAGTCAGGAGCGGGGCGCCGCTGCGCCGCGTGAACCCCGTGGGAGACGAGGGAGACCCGGATCGGTGGATCTACACCGACGGGATCGTGCCCTTCGTTGTGCTCGTGATCGACGAGCTCGCGGACCTGATGATGAGCGTTCAGAGCGAGGTCGAGAAGCCGCTCACCTTGCTCGCGCAGAAGGCGCGGGCGATCGGGCTGCACCTCCTGGTGGCCACCCAGCGACCCTCCGTGAACGTGATCACGGGTCTGATCAAGGCCAACTTTCCGTGCCGTATCGCCTTCCGAGTCGCCTCGAAGACCGACTCGCGGACGATTTTGGACCAGAACGGCGCAGACGCGCTGCTCGGAAACGGCGACATGCTCTTCCTGCCGCCCGGTCAGAGCTCCCCGATCCGTATGCAGGGTGCGTTCATCTCCACGGACGAGACGGGGCGGCTGATCGAATGGTACCGAGATCGACGTGAGAGAATGGCGGCAGAGGGTGAAGCGCCGACGGTCGCCGGAGAAGAGGACGACATTCTCGAGCTCGTTCGCGTTCGGGAAGCCGAGGAGGCGTCCGGTGAGGATGAGTCGCTCAGTGGGGACTGGGACGAGTACTTCCGGGAAGCCGCAGAGCTCTGCATCCGCACGGGACAAGGCTCGACTTCCCTTCTGCAGCGCAAGCTCAGGATCGGCTACGGGCGGGCGGCGCGAATCGTGGACCAACTGCACGACGCCGGGGTGCTCGGGCCACCGGACGGGTCGAAGCCTCGTGAAGTGCTGATGAGCCACGACCAGTTCGACCGGATGATGTCGGGAGCCCAGGCCGAGGGTTGAGCTTCCCGAATCGAGGCGGGCCGGCCGGTCAGTCCACCTCGACCAACTCCACGTCGAATACCAGCACGGCGTTCGGGGGGATAACGCCCCCGGCCCCCTGAGCGCCGTAGGCGAGATGTGGGGGGACCACCAGCGTCCGGCTTCCGCCGACCCGCATGCCGAGCAAACCCAAGTCCCAGCCGGGAATGACCTGACCCACCCCCAGGAGGACCGAAAAAGGAGCTCGGTCTCGGCTGCTGTCGAAGCTCGTGCCGTCGGGGAGGTAGCCGGTGTAGTGCACACTCACCGTCGCGCCCGGCTCGGCCTCTGCACCGCCTCCAGCCGGACGGTCTACGCAGTACAGGCCTTCCGCCAGCACCGTCATGCCGTCGAAGTCGATGCCCAGATCAGAGTCGTACACCAGGGTCGTAGGATCCACCGAGGCCTCGGGAACGGCCGGTCCGAGACCGGAGGCACCGATCGGTGGGCAGACCGAGGACTCGGCGCAGGCAGCCGACGCCGTCAGGACCACGAGGGCCAAAGCGGGAGATCTCTTTCGCACGAGCCGACGTACCCCGAATCAGGAGGCCGGTTCGAGGCATTGGGCGAGATGGGACCCGCCGAACGTTTCGGACCGGGACCGGGTACACCGGGCATGATCCGAAAGCCCATGGCCCTCGGCCGTCTCTTCGCTGCATCGCTGATCGCTCTCGGGGGAGCGCCGGCTCCGGTCGCCGCACAGGGCGCGAGCGCCATTCTCGACCGTGCTGCCGAGAGATACGGCTCTCTAGGCGGCTTCTGTGCCCGATTCGAGCAGACGATCGACGTCACCCTCCTGAGGGAGGTGAAGGAGAGCGAGGGCGAGCTGTGTCAGCAGCGTCCCGACAACTTCGAGATGCGGTTCACAGATCCCGAAGGAGACCGTATCGTCGCGGACGGCAGCGACCTTTGGGTGTACTTCCCCAGCACGGACGACGGTCAGGTGTTTCGCACGCCCCTCGCCGAGGCCGGAGGGCGATTCGATCTGCACCGCGAATTCCTGTCCGATCCCGGCGAGC
>JAHEKL010000288.1 GCA_024638345.1 Gammaproteobacteria bacterium
TTGAGGAACAGGGGCTCGGTCGCGATTGAAGGAACCACGACTGGGGCCCCGGTCTCGACGACCCTCCCTGTAACGCCCTCGCCCAGCCGGTATCTCGCACGCTGGCGCTGGTCGTCGGTCAAGCCCACGGCCTCGTGCACCAGGATCTCCGACGTGCGCCGATTGAGAACGGTCAACGTTGCGCACTCCACCTCCATGTGGCGGGACAACGCCGCCAGGACGGGCTGAACGGACGAGGCCAGATCCGGAGCTTCGTCCAATAGCGCGCTCGCTTCGTGGAGCAGCGAGAGGGAGCCTGATCGTTCGTTTGAGGTGACCACCGACAAGGTTTCCAGGGGGTTCAGGTGAAACGGCTTCGGCGTAGCTCGCCGAACCTACATTCTCGTAGGACAGGGATCCATCCGACAGGCCCCTGAATGAACGACTGCCCGACCGAGACCACGGGTGGCACCCCGTGCCCCCGACCGGGCAGTCCCGACTACGGCAGCGGCGGTCAGTTGATCTCGAAGGTCTTGCTCACGCCGAAGACCAGAGTGAGCTCCGACGTGGGATCTCCATCCCCGTCCACTTCACCCGAGAGATCCTTGTCGTTCAGGATTCCCGAGATCGTGAAGTCCAGATCGGCGGCCGAGAAGCCATACCCCGCCTCGCCGTACGCACCCTCGAAATCCGAACCGAATGTGCCGAAGGTGCCGAAGAACCCCGACTCCTCGGCGGTCACCCCGAGAAACCAATAGTCCAAGGAATCGTCATCGAAGTTCTCGTACTGGCCTATGGAGAACTCGAAGGAGATCGGCCCGTACGCGGCGCCGAAGTTGGCCTCGAGATAGGTGTCATCGAACTCGCCGGTGTAGAGATATGCGGTCCCTCCGATGCTGAGGCTCACCTCCTCGACATCGATCCCCACGCCCCCGTAGAGATCCACCTCGGCGCCGTCGCCCACGTCGGCGGCCCACGTACCCAGGTACAAGGGCCCGATGCCAAGATCCAAGCCGGCGTTGGCAGAGGAGGTCTTCTGAAGGATTCCGCGATAGTAGTATTGGCTCAGCCAACCTGCATTGGCGCTGACCTCCGCTTCCTGCGCCTCGGCTCCGAGCGGAGCGAGCACCGCGAGAGCGACGGCAGCCACACCGATGGTCTTTCTCATCTGTTTGATCTCCTGAGATGGGTGGAGCACGGCATTCCGGAGCTCCAAACTCTGCCACAACGTGTCCGACTGTGCGATTCCCGTGCCAGTGCGCCGTGAAGCCGACTCGACCTTCTCAAACTGTTACGCCAAAGCACCTTATGCTCCACTCCCAAGGTGCAGGCGGTGATCGGTCGTTCCTACATGTCCGTCGGATTCGGGGCCCAAGCTACGTAAATGTAGGGTCAGCCGGGGCTCTTAGGAACGCGCCTACGTGTGCGTGTGGTCTTATATAGGTTGCGGTTCCAGGACGGATGCCATCATCTTCGTGCAATCCGCGTCTTCTTCGGAGCCTACTCTTATCCCAAGGACACGATCATGAGCGACAAGGTTTCCAGAGCCCAGACCAGGAGAGAGTTCCTCAAGAAGAGCGCTGCCTTGGGCACGGGCGCTGCGGTTGGCGTCGGTTCGGGTGCGCTGGGAACGAGTCGACTGGAGGCCCAGGCTCAGGACATCACTTGGGACCGAGAGACCGACGTGGTCGTTGTCGGGGCAGGAGCGGGCGGCATGGCGGCCGCGATCGCGGCACGGGATGAGGGTGCGGAAGTCATCCTCGTCGAGCAGAACTTCGATATCGGCGGCCGGGCGATCTTGAGTGGCGGCGCTTGCTACCTCGGCGGTGGGACTTCGTATCAGAAGGAGTACGGGATCGAGGATTCGCTCGAGAGGGTCTTCTACGATTGGACGCTTCACGACCAGCCGAGAAACCGCTACAACGATCGGGAAATCGTCTGGAAGTACGTACAGAACGCCATCGCTACCTTCGATTTCTTGACGGATAACGGGGTGGAGTGGATGCCCCCGGGTAGGCCGAGCCGAAACGACTCGGTCTTCAGGCGGCCTGCGCCCCGCCAATGGCCGGTCGCGAGCGAGGTCATCGTACCGGACCAAAGGGGCTCGGGGCTGATGAGACCCCTGGAGAAGAGCGCACGGGCCAAAGGCGTCGAGATCATCCTCCAGCACCGGATGACGAGCTTCGTTCGAGAAGAGCCGACCGCGGGGAAGGTGTTGGGCCTCACCGCCGACGAGGTCGACGAATGGTACGAGCCGACCGGCCGAACACTCTCGATCCGGGCGAGGAACGGTGTGATCTTCGCTACCGGCGGACACTCGAACAACATCCATTTCCGTCGAATCTTCGATCCGAGACTGACCGAGGAGTACCAGGTGCACGGCGACGGCTGGTCACCCCAGAACGCAGACGGAGAGCTGGCGGCGATGGCGATCGGGGCGTCCCTGTGGGGGACGGCGAACCAGACAAATGAAGCGGACGCCCAGCTCTCGAAGGGGCGGTTGGCCACCCGGTCCAACTACCATGGCCTGGCATTCACGCCAGACGCCCCGAACTTCTTCCGCGAGAAGGCCACGGGGCTGCTGGTCAGGGATTGGCAGAACCTGATTCTGGTGAAGGAGAACGGGTTGAGGTTTCATGACGAAACCGCAGGGATCCGCGACTACGAGTACTTCTTCTCCGCCATGCAGTGGACCGGCGATCATGACAAGCTGAATGGCGGAGGCCCGATCTGGGCCATCTTCGACGCCGATGGCGCCGAGAGGGAAGGGTGGACCGTCGAGCCACCGTGGGTGGATCCTGATGGCTACTTCTACCGTGCCGATACCATCGAGGAACTGGCCTCGAGCATCGACAACAAGTACCAATGGCGGCCCATGCCTCCCCGTGCCCTCCGCGAGACGGTCGAGAGGTACAACTCCTTTGTCGATTCCGGGCCAGGGGATATCGACTTCAACAAGCCCAGGCCGTTGTACAAGATCCAACGGCCCCCCTTCTATGCTGCCTGGGCGACCCCATGCGTGCACGATACCTATGCGGGCGTCCGTATCAACACGAACGCGCAGGTGTTGGATACGATGGGAGAGGTGATTCCGGGGCTCTACGCGGCCGGCGAGTCGGCGGGCGGCTTCGGCCAGCACGGGTTGGGGAGGTCGTTCGTGTTCGGACGCCTCGCCGGTATCCATGCGGCGTTGAACGATGGGGACAGCTGAAGGGGACGGTGAACGAACCCCACAGTCTTCGGCTGGAGATCACCGACTGGTTCCCGGAGAGCGTAGCGGCAGGCGAAGTACTGAGTCTTCGGGTTCGGGCCGAGTGTGCATCG
>JAHEKL010000049.1 GCA_024638345.1 Gammaproteobacteria bacterium
CCTTCGACGAGGTCGGGGATGAGGTCGACCACGCCGGCCTGCGGGAAGTTCTCCAAGGACGTGGGGGTACCCCAATTCTCGAGGGGCCGACCCGTCTCTGCGTCGAGCGCCCAAAGGAAGTAGCCGGGTGTCGTGATGTAGAGAACACCCCTTCCGTCAAGCTCCGCGTACGCGATCCCTTTGCCGTAGTTCGACCTGGGAGAGCGCCGGAATCTGGTCGTGTCGGGCTCACGGAAGGTCCAGATCGTCTCCCCTGTAGTCGGGTCGATCGCCACGACGTTGCGTCGGATGCCCGAGACGGTGTACAGCATTCCGTCCACGTAGATGGGCACCGCCCGAGACGTGGCCTCCGGGATCGGTCCGTAGTTGTCCCCTCGCCACACCCATGCCACCTCGAGGTCCCCGAAGTTCGACGCATTGATCTGGGTTAGGTGTGGATTGGATCGGGTAGCGCCAGCATCACCGACGTTTAAGCGCCACTCCCCATCCTCCAAGCCCATCAGCTGAGCCGATCCCGCGGTCGGGAGACCCAGTGAGATTGCCAGAAAGAGGGCGCACCAACCGACCCGCCGTCGACTCGTCATTCTGCCTCCTACAGGACCGAAGTGCTCAATTGACACCCGGGGCCGAGCTGCGCCGAGCAGACCACTCCTAAAAGATGCTCTCGTGAGCTCGCACGGTGTCGAAACTACTTAAGACAAGGCTCCAAGCTAGGTGGGAGCCGTCCGTCGCGAAAGGCAAGGCGACTACGCTTCCTCTCTCCGGGGAACCACCAGAACGGGCACCTCCGCGGCTCGAATCAGCTTGTCCGCCACGCTTCCGATTACGAACCGGGACATTCCGCGTCTGCCATGAGTGGAGAGAACGACGAAATCCACGGCCTCTCTCTCAGCGAAGTCAATGAGACTTGTCGCGATCGAGCGACTCACGATTGCATGGATCTGGACTTCGTGCACGCCCTGTGTGTCCAATCGGCTCGAGACTTCCGCCATGTAGGACTCAGCGCGTGCTTTCTGCCGTTCCCAAAGCTGGACTGTCGACACCGCATGGCTGGGGTAGGCGGTGGGGTAGTACGCGGGTTCCTGAAGAACTGCCGCGAGGCTGATTCGTGCACCCGACGCGGGCAGCAGGACCGGCAGCATCTCGAGCGCCGCCTCAGCACGTTCGGAGCCATCCAAGGGGACGAGCACATGCTTCGGGTATGCGCTTTCTGAGAAGGTGTCCTCTTTCCCGCGGAGGACCAGCAGCGGTTTCGTGGAGTTCCTGAGAAGTCCGTCCGCAACGCTCCCGAGCCAGGCTCGAGCGAATCCCCCCCTCCCGTGCGTAGTCATGACCACGAGGTCGATCTCTAGCTCGTCGCTCAAGTCGACGATGGACTTGGTGACTTCCCCCCACCGAACGTGCGTCAACAACTGGACACCCGAAGCTGGGGTCACCCGGTCCTCGATTCCATTCAGGTAGTCAGCCGCCTGCTTCTCCTGATCCTCGGATCCAGCCTCAGGCGGCGGCTCGGGGTATCCGGGAAGCAGGACTGGGAGCTCGAGAACGTACGCAAGGTGAACCGACGCTCCATGCCGAGCCGCCAAATCCAGCGCAGGCATCAACGCCCCCTCTGCCAGCTCCGAGCCGTCCAGGGGCAGCAGTATGTTGCGCAACGCGCGCTGAGCTGTACCTGGCGCGATCGGTTCAGGGGTGCTCATGGGATGCCTCCAGCGTCAGTTGACTTCGATCGTGAGCTTTCGGTCGTGCGCTCGAAGGTTTCGATCCACCCGAAGTCAGGATCGATCTCCCAGAGTCGCGGACTCACCGTCCCGCGCGACGGACACCCCGATTCCCAGACGATCCTGGATCCGGACCCGAAGCGCATCGGCCGCCGCTGGCTCTCCGTGCACTAGGAACACACGCGCGGGCCGATTCGGGGCAGAGCCGATCCATTCCAGCAGCTCGCCCTGGTCGGCGTGTGCCGAAAGCATGTCGATCCTCTCGACCCTTGCTCGGATCTTGACGTACTTACCGTGGATCTTGAGCTCGTCCCCCCCGCTCACCAGCGTCGCCCCCCGCGTACCGGCTGCTTGAAAGCCGGTGATGAGGATACACGTCTCCTTACGGGGGCCGAAGGTCTTGAGGTGGTGTAGGATACGTCCGCCGGTCATCATGCCGGACGCAGCTACGACGACCATGGGATTCGTTTGAGTCCCGAGCCACTTGGACTCATCCACCGAGCGGATGAACCGAGCCCCGTCACAAACCGCGCTACTGCCCTCCGGGGGCAGCCGATGGCAGTGGGAGAACTCGCGGTAGAGGGAGGTCACGTCGCTCGCCATCGGGCTGTCGACGAAAACCGGGATTCGAGGGGCGAGACCCAGCTCGAAGACGCGATTCAGCCAGTAGACCAGGCTCTGTGCTCGGCCGACCGCAAAAGAGGCGACCAGGATCACTCCCCTGCGGTCCACCGTCTCTCGGACCAGTCGGCCGATGGCCTCGGCTGGATTCCCGTCCGGATGAGAGCGATCGCCATAGGTCGACTCCATGACGATCCAGTCGGCTTCTCCGGGCGGGGCAGGCGCCGGCATGAGCGGATCGTCCGCGCGGCCCAGATCGCCGGAGAAAAGGATCGTGCCTGCCTTCGAGGACATCGTCGCCGTGGCCGCGCCGAGTATGTGACCCGCGGGCTGAAATCGAACAGCGAGCCCTCCCACATGTGCTTCCTCCCCGAACTCGACCGGCCGAAACCGAGCCGAGACCCTGAGGGCATCGGCCTCGGTGTAGAGCGGAAGAGCGGGCTTGTGCTTCGAGAACCCCTTCTTGTTCGCGAACCCGGCATCTTGTTCGTGAATGCGACCGCTGTCCGGCAGCAGGATATCGCAGAGCTTGGCGGTCGCGGGCGTGCACAGGATTTCTCCGTCGAACCCCTCCCTGACCAGGCGCGGAAGATACCCGCTATGATCGAGGTGTGCGTGGGTCAGCACTACGCCGTCCAACGAATCGGGCGGTACGGGGAAGGGTTCCCAGTTGCGCAGCCGGAGGGACTTGAGCCCCTGAAACAGCCCGCAGTCTACGAGCACCCGAGATCCCTGGTTCTCGACCAAGAATCGAGACCCGGTCACGGTCCCCGCGGCTCCTAGGAATGTCAGTTTCACTAGACGCGCGGACCCGATTCCTCGGCTGCGTTCGGGGCGAGATCATTCTCCGCCTCGGCAACCACTCGCTTGATCGCGAGAAAGCTGTCCGGACTCACCGAGATCGATTCGATCCCCTGTTCGACCAGGAATCTGCCGAACTCCGGATGATCACTCGGTGCCTGGCCGCAGATGCCGGTAGGGGTGCCGGTCTCGTGGGCTGCCGAGAGCAGATTCGCGATCGCTCGCTTGACCGCTTCGTTCCGCTCATCGAAGAGACCGCTCAAGGCTTCGCTGTCGCGATCGACCCCCAGAATGAGCTGGGTCAGGTCGTTCGAGCCGATCGAGAAGCCATCGAACCGCTCCGCGAAGCGCTCCGCAAGGAGGACGTTGGAGGGGATCTCGGCCATGACGTAGATCTTCAGCCCGTTCCGTCCTCGGACGAGTCCGTTCTGAGAGAGTACTTCCAGGACGTTGTCCGCCTCCTCGATGGTCCGACAGAAAGGAATCATGATGATGATGTTGTCCAGACCGATCTCTTCCCGGGCCTTCCGGACCGCACGACACTCGAGATCGAATCCTTCCCTATAGCGGTCGCTGTAGTATCGGCTGGCACCTCGCCATCCGAGCATCGGGTTCTCCTCTTCCGGCTCGAAGGCCGCACCGCCGATGAGCTGGGCGTACTCGTTCGTCTTGAAGTCGCTCATCCGGACGATCACGGGAAAAGGATGATGCGCAGCTGCGATGCGGGCGACTCCGCACGCGAGCGTATCCACGAAATACTCCGTCTTGTCGTCATATGCCCGGGTGATCTCGTTGATCTGACGCCGGGTCCGGACGCCCCTGAGCTTCCTGAAGTGGACGAGCGCCATCGGATGGATCTTGATCAGATTGCTGATGATGAACTCGATCCGGGCGAGCCCCACTCCGTCGCTGGGTAGTCGCCACCACCGGAACGCGGCTGCGGGATTCGCCAGGTTCAACATGATGCGGGTGCGGGTCTCGGGGATCTCACTCGTGTCGATCTCCTGAACGTCGAACTCGAGGCTCCCTTCGTAGACGTGACCTTCGTCTCCCTCCGCACACGAAACCGTCACCGGGGCACCATTCTTCAGAACCTTTGTTGCACCTCGCGCACCCACGATGGCGGTCAGTCCGAGCTCGCGACTCACGATCGCGGCGTGGCTGGTTCTGCCCCCATGATCGGTGACGATGGCGGACGCGCGTTTCATGATGGGAACCCAGTCCGGGTCGGTCATCCCGGTGACGAGGACCGAGCCGGGGTCGAACCGTTGGATCTCGGACGGGCTCTCCAGCCGGCACACCGGCCCAACCGAGATGGCGTCACCGATCGCCAGCCCGGAGACGAGCCTCCGCCCTGGCTTTCGAAGCGTGAAGGCCTTCAGCGTTCCGGCTTCTCTTCGGGCCTGCACGGTCTCCGGTCGAGCCTGAACGATGAACAGCTCGCCCGTTTCTCCGTCCTTCGCCCACTCCATGTCCATGGGCAAACCGTAGTGCCGCTCGATGGCAACCGCCCAACGCGCGAGTCGAAGCACCTCCTCGTCGCTCAAGACGAAAGAGGCTCGCTGTTTCTTTCGGGTGCGGACGAGCTTCGAAGTCCGGCCCTCGCTCTTGGCGTAGACCATCTTGGTGGCCTTCTCCCCGAGTGTCTTTCCGATGATCGGGTGAAGCCCGGGCTTCTCGAGAAGGGGCTTGAAGACCTGGTACTCGTCCGGCTCGACCATCCCCTGGACGACGGTTTCGCCCAGACCCCAGGCGGCCGTGATGAGCACACTGCGCGGGAAGCCCGTCTCCGTATCGATGGAGAACATCACCCCGGCGCCGGCCGTGTCCGAGCGCACCATCAGCTGCACCCCCACCGAGAGGGCGACCTTCATGTGCTCGAAGCCGTGGTTCTGGCGGTAGACGATGGCCCGGTCGGTGAAAAGGGACGCGAAGCACCTCTTGCAGGCCTCGAGCAGCGCGGCGTCGCCACGGATGTTCAGGAACGTCTCGAGCTGTCCCGCGAAGCTCGCTTCGGGAAGATCCTCGGCGGTGGCGCTGCTGCGAACGGCTACACTCGGGGTTCCTCCTGGCCCCGGTGGCCGCATTTCGTGGTAGGCATCGGTGATGGCTCGGGCGAGTCGCTCAGGCAGGTCCCCCCCGAGGATCAGACCTCGGATCGCCTCGCCGACCTCCGCGAGGTTCGCGTGATCGTCCTCCAACGCCTCGAGCTGGGCCGCGATCCGCTCCTTCAGGTCATTGGCATCCAGGTAATGCCAGTAGGCGGAAGCGGTCGTGGCGAAGCCGCCAGGGACCTTTACCCCTGCCTCCCCAAGATTCTGGATCAGCTCGCCGAGCGAGGCATTCTTGCCTCCGACGATCGCGGTGTCGGAGCGGGTCAGCTCGCCGAACGAGCGAACGAGGGGCTCATCGGCCATCATTCGGAGACCTAGCGCCCTCGCCGGTCGTCACCGGGAAGTCCTCGAACATCCGAGCCACGGCCTGGCCGACCCACGTTCGCATCTCGCCGGCGTCTGCCATAGCGGGTCCGATGTTTCCTCTGGCCCACCCGATCCAGAGGTCCTCATCTCTGCTTGCATCCACGAAGTGCACCACGAAGACCCCCTCCTCGTACTGGACCACCGTTGTTCCTCCTCCGAACTCGCTGTTCGGATAGTTCGACTCCGGATTCGCCTCGTAGACTTCGATGTGATCCTGGACCGAGAGATGATAATGCACCAGTAGCTGTGGTGATGTCTCGGCTCGACGGATCCCGCGATTCGCGAGCTCCTGCTGAATCGCATCGAACAGGGCGTCCTCGAAGAAGGGGCTGTTCTCGAGCCGCACGTCGCCACCACGCCTGATCGCGGATTCGTCCCAGTCGAAGGTTTCGAAGCGACCGAAGTCCAAGCCTGCCTGGTAGTCCGCGCCTGCGCTCGTGGCAACACCACAGCCAGAGGAGACAAATGCGAGAACCAGGGTCCACGCGGCCCGATGAATGGAACTCATCACGATTCCTTTCAGATGAATGAAGGATTTGGTCATTGCTCGTGTCACCCGAATCGGTGCGACGAGAGCGACCTCGGATGCGAGAAGAATCTCTGCTGGGTGTTGGACACACCGGTCATGGCACAAAGTGTCCGCACCTGGGGCAGGCCGCTACCCGATCGTCGTCGGAGATTCGGGGGGCCACGCCTTGCGCCTCTCACGGCACGTCGGGAGGCTTGGGATCTCCAGCGTACACTGAGACTCTCAGCGTCGTGGCAATGTGAACCAAAGAGCGAGGAGGACACTTGATCGAGGATCCGTCCACCGGAGCGGGTGTTCATGAGCCCAGCGGGCCCCGTGCCCTCGCCCAGCACTACTTGAAGGATTTGGTCTATGGGGCGAATGACGGCATCATCACGACTTTCGCGGTCGTCGCGGGTGTGGCTGGAGCGCAGTTGGGACCCAGAGTCGTCCTGATCCTGGGCTTTGCGAATCTTCTCGCCGACGGTCTATCGATGGGGGCCAGCAACTTCCTCTCGATCCGCTCGGACGAGGCTGTCCGGCTGGCGTCGGGTCTCGGCGTGCAGGAGCCGTTCCCGGCTCGGCATTCCTTCGCGACCTTCCTCGCCTTCGTGATCGCGGGTGTCGTCCCGCTCGCGAGCTATGTCGTGACCACGAACGGGAACCAGTTCATGGTCGCGGTCGCTCTCACACTGGGCACTCTGTTCGGGGTGGGAGCGGCCCGCTCTCTCGTCACTCGAGTGCCCTGGTGGCGAAGCGGGACGGAGATGCTCCTCGTGGGATCGGTGGCGGCCGCGGTGGCCTATGGGGTCGGCGCGTTCGTGGAGCAGCTGACCGGTTAGAAGGCGAGAGGCGGATCAGAGCCCGAACGGATAGGTGTCGGGTGATTCGACCCCGTGCGACGGCGACGGCTCGAGCGGCGACACCGAAGCCGTCTCGTCGAACCACACGAGCTCGTCGAACTGCGCCGGCAGAACCGCTTGGAGATAGTGGCTCGCGAGCTCCGTCTCGGGGCGGTAGATGACCCCGATGGCTCGTTCGAGCCGGGGCGGGCGGAGCTCGTCCCGAACCGCCGCGCGTCTCGGCTCGCGCAGGTGGAGGAGAAAGGCGGGGACCTCGGATTCGTGAAACAGACGCTCGTAGCTATCGGGATGAGCGGGCCGCACCTGCATCCTCTGCATTTCTCCACCCCAGTCGGAGGCGGCGGCAACCGTTCCGTGATCGGTACTGAATCCTACGATATACGATTCCTCCCCGAAGTTCTCCCGACAGAGCTGGCCGACGTTGAGCTCACCTCGAGCGCTCATCTCCGTCGCGGACGCGTCCCCCACATGTGAGTTGTGTTCCCACACGACGCCTCGCGACTCGGGACCATAGAATGCCATGAGTGATCGCAGCGTATCGAACATGTGGGTGTCTCTGAGATTCCAGGAGGCAGCCGCACCGTAATACATCGCTCGGTAGTAGCGCTCAGCGTTGGCAACGACCCTAGCGTTCTGAGCCGCGTCGAAGAATCGCTCCCCGTCTCGCTCGGCGTATGCGAGCCTGCGTCGAAGCATTTCCCCCAGCATCCCGACGACAGCCTCTTCCGCGCTCTCATAGCGTCCAGCCAGAACCGCGCGACCGTAGGCGGCCGGATCCCGCTGCCAGGGCGTCAGCACCCCGTAACGCCTCCGGGCGACACGGGCTGCGTCGGGATCCACCTCATCCAGGTAGGACAGGACGGCGGCAATCGAAGTGAACAGACTGTAGAGATCCAGGCCGTGGAAGCCTACGCGGCTTTCGCGCGCAGGTTTTGAGAGATTTCGAGCGCGGAGCCACCCGACGAAGTCATCTACCTCCTTGTTCCTCCACATCCAGGTGGGGAACCTCGCGAAGGGCTCGAATTCGAGGGTCGAGCGCGGCGGATCGCCGAGAACATAGGTGTCCACCCGCGCGGCATCCGGCCAGTCGGCCTCCACGGCCACGAAGTCGAATCCGCAACGCTCGATGAGCTCCTTGGTGATCCGAGCGCGCATCTGGTAGAACTCACGGGTGCCGTGTGTGGATTCGCCGAGGAGCACTAGCCGCGCGTCACCAATCCGATCGATCAGTGGGCCGAGATCGGCCGAGTCGATGTCCGAAATGGGTTCGGCCGTCTCACGGATCAGCTTGGGTATCGACCGATCAGGGTCACCAGCGTGCCTAGGTGCCGCGGGAACCCTCTCCTCCCAGCCCTCCTTTCCAATGAGCGGAACGAACCGGACCGGACCCAGCGAGTCCTCGCGAAAGCGATCGTCGCTCTCGCGCACGACTCGCGTCAGGTTCTGAGTGGAGACGTCGGGGCCTACCGGGATGACGAGGCGTCCTCCGATCGCGAGCTGCGAGCGGAGGGTCTTCGGGATCTCGGGGCCGCCCGCAGCGACCGCGATCGCGTCGAAGGGCGCATGCTCGGGCCAACCGAGAGTGCCGTCGGCGCACAATACGTGGACGTTCTCGTAGCCCAGCCGACTCAGCCTCTCCCGAGCCTCGTCCGCCAGGGGTTCCAGGCGCTCGACTGTGTACACCTCCCTCGCGATCTGTCCCAGGACCGCTGCCGCATAGCCCGAGCCGGTTCCTATCTCGAGAACGCGCTCGCCTCCGTGTAACCCCAGGGCCTCGATCGTGACCGCGACGATATAAGGTTGGGAGATCGTCTGCTCGTGGCCTATCGGCAGAGCCGTATCCTGGTAGGCGAACTCGGCCAGCGCCTCCGGAACGAAGGCTTCGCGCGGCACCTCACGAAAGGCCTCGAGGACCGCCTGGTCCGAGATCCCTCGCCGGGCCAGGTGCAGGTTGACCATTCGGTCTCGATCGCTGGAGGGCATTACGAGACCTCGCCCGTCGACGGGGCAGGCCGGGACATGGAGGCCCGTGCCGTCTTCCCAAGCTGACCCAAGAGTAGAGGAACGAGCGCTGCGGCGACCACCACGCTCCAATCCGACGTGGAGAGCGGTACGGTCTCCAGCACCCGGGAGAGAGGCCCGAAATAGACCGCCATGAGTTGAAGCCCTAGGGTGAACGCCACCGCGGACCAGACCCAGCCGTTCTGAAAGAGGCGCCTCGAGATGAATACTTGGTCGTGTCTTCGAGCGTTGAAGACATGAAAGAGCTGTGCCAAGGCCAACGTCATGAACGCGATGGTGATCGCCCGCTCGATCTCTCCGCCGCCGCGAAGCGCAAACAGATATGCCGACAGGGTCGAGATCGTGATCACGAGCCCGTACTGAGCGACCAGCGCGAGGAACGAACGCGACAGTATCGCCGCGTCGGGAGAGCGCGGGGGTCTGGCCATGACGTCCTCCTCGGGCGGCTCCACCGCAAGCGCAAGCGCCGGAAACACATCGGTGACCAGGTTGAGCCAGAGAATCTGAAGCGGGAGCAAAGGAAGGGGCAACCCCGCGACTCCCGCCACGAGGATCACCAGAACTTCCGACAAATTACACGAGAAGAGATAGAACACGAACTTTCGGATGTTGTCGAAAATGACCCGGCCCTCTTCCACGGCGGCGCCTATGGTCTCGAATCGGTCATCCTGTAGCACAACACCGGCCGTCTCCTTGGCCACGTCCGTTCCGCGACCTCCCATGGCCACTCCGATATCCGCTCGCTTGAGCGCCGGCGCATCGTTCACCCCGTCGCCGAGCATCGCGACAATCTCACCCCGACGCTGAAAGGCTTCTACGATACGTAGCTTGTCCGCGGGAGTGACGCGGCTGAAGATCGAGGTTCCCTCGACGCGCTCGGCCAGGTCTTCGTCGCTCATGCGAGAGAGCACCTTTCCCTCGATCGGCTCCGAACCCTCGGGGTCGAGCCCCAGCTGCCCACCGATCGCAGTAGCCGTCACGGACTGATCGCCCGTGATCATGACCGTGCGCACGCCCGCTTCGCGCAGACGGTCGATGGTCTCCCGGACTCCCGGCGCGGGAGGATCTTCGATGCCGACGAAGCCCACGAACGTCAGATCCACGAGGGCGTGCTCATCGAGCTCGACGCCGGGAGGGAGATTCCGGACGGCCAGGGCCAAGACCCGAAGTCCCTTGCTTGCGAGCTCACGGTTCCGCTCGAGCAGGGCCTTTCGCCCCTCTTCATCGAGGCTCACTGGCCCTTGTGTCGACAGGCGGTTCTGCGCGGCCGCAACGATTCGGCCGGGTGCTCCCTTGACGTAGGCCACCCGACCTCCGTCCGGCACTTGGTGAAAGGTGGCCATCATGCTGCGCTCGCTCGTGAAGGGGACCTCGCCGAGCTCGGGCTGCGCCTCGAGGACCGTTTCCCTCTCCAGTCCCGCTTTTCTCCCGAGAACCAGGAGCGCGCCTTCGGTCGGATCACCTTGGATCCGGACGCCAGCGCCACCGACCCCCCCGGGATCCGTGCCGGTATCCTCCACCTTTAGGGTGGCCCGGTTCGTCAGGACACCGATCCGAAGTGCCAACCCCAGAGCGTCCTCGGCCGAGTACTGGACTCTGACTGCGACATCTCCATGCGGGTGCAACCCGGTCTCGGACACCTCGAAGTGGAGGTCTGCCACCTCGATCCTCGTGGCGGTCATCCATCCACCCGTCAGGGTTCCGGTCTTGTCCGCGCAGATGACGGTCGCTGAGCCGAGGGTCTCGACCGCCGGCAGGCTGCGAACCAGAGCACGTCGCCGGGCCATTCTCCGCATGCCCAGAGCCAGCGTGATGGTGGCCACGACCGGAAGGCCCTCCGGAACGGCGGCGATCGCGAGAGCGATACCGGTCTGGAGCATCAGCCAGGCCTCACCGCCCCGCACCACACCGAGTCCGGTGACCACGGCCGCAATGACGAGCGTGATCCAGACGAGTCGCCGTCCGAGCGCGTCCAGCCGATTCTCCAGAGGGGTCTCTTCGCTCTGGGTGGCCTGTACGAGCTCGGCGATCCGGCCGATCTCCGTCTCACGGCCCGTCCCGATGACGACACCGCGCCCCGACCCGGAAGCCACGAGCGTGCCCTTGTAGACCATGGAGCTGCGCTCTGCGAGCGCGGTAGAGACCTCGTCAGCCGGATCCCCGATGGGCTTCGGTTCCTTTGAGACCGGAGCCGATTCACCGGTGAGGGGAGCCTCGACCAGCCTCAACTCGTTGGTCGACAGCAGTCGGGCGTCGGCCGGAACCGCCTCCCCCGCCTCGAGGAGGACGATGTCTCCCGGCACCACCTCCCTTGCATCGATCACACTCGCCTCTCCGTTACGCCGTACCCGCGCCTCGCTCACCTGCGTGCGTCGGAGTGCCTCCATCGCATTCCTGGCTTTCCACTCGACCCAGAATCCAATGGACATGTTCGCGATCAAGACCGCGGCGATCGCCGCGGCTTCGAGCAGATCCCCGAGGAGAAGGGCGATGCCTGCCGCCGCAAGAAGGAGAAGCACGACCAGGCTCTTTCCCTGCGCCAACAGGAGCTTCCACGCCGGATCCGGATCGCGCAGCACCAGAGTGTTCGGCCCGTAGCGCTGGAGCCGCAGAGCGGCCTCCGAACCGTCGAGACCGTGCGGCGAGGCTCGAACGGCTTCGAGTGCCGACTCCGCAGAGACCGCGTGCCAGACAGGGACGTTCATCTCCGCAGCGGGGCTGGCACTTGTTCCGGCCGCTCCCGATCGTGGCATTTCGTCTCCAGTTGGGACATTCATTCCCATGCCTCGCGTGGGCGAGGGTCTTCCCGTGACCTCGCGGGCGTCTCCCCGGGGCCAGGCAAGCCAAGCGCGTCAGGAACTGGCATCCCAGCGCCCCCGGCATGTCGAGGCACGGACGTTACACTTATTCTGATCTGGTTCACCGTCCCCCGAGGTTTCCGCTCTCTCCAACCGGTCCGGGCAGCTCAGTGCATCTTCTCAAGGAATGGGCCGAGCGTCGATCCAAGGGCAACGTCAACGCCCTCGACGCTCTTCGCGAAGGCCAGGACGACTGGACGGTCGCCGAGGCGACGGGGCTTCCTGCTGCGACCGTCGAGGGTGTGCGCACGTTCTACACACTCCTGGACGGAACGAAGCCACGGACCTGTACCGGCACCGCCTGCAGCTTCGCACGAGGGTGGGCGAAGCCGACTGGAGCCGAGGTCCACTGCGTCGGGCGATGCTACGAAGCACCGTGTTCCCTCGAGAGGGGGGAGTTCGCCATTCCCGTCAAGGCTCTGACCGATGAGCCGGTGGTCTTTCGCTCGATTCTTCGCTCCGGTTCCGAGACTCGAATGCAGGAGATGTACGCGCTTCCCGCAGCCCCGTCGATCCTCGACACCCTCGACGCCACCGGTTTACGGGGCCGGGGAGGTGCCGCCTTTCCTACTGGGGCGAAGTGGCGAGCTGCCGCGGAAACCCCGTCGGACGTGCGGTACGTGGTGGCCAATGGTGACGAGGGCGATCCAGGGTCGTATGTGGACCGTCTGCTGCTCGAGCAGGACCCCCACGCAGTGCTCGCGGGCATGAATGCCTGCGCCGCCGCCACCGGGGCAACGCATGGCATCGTATACGTTCGCGGCGAATACCCTCGCGCCGTCGAGGTCGTGCGCGAAGCGATCGATCAAGCGAGAGAGCTGTTCGTCCCCGGCTTCGACGTCTCGATCCACGTGGGAGCGGGAAGCTATGTCTGCGGCGAGGAAACGGCGTTGTTGCGGGCGATCGAGGGCCTCCGTGCCGAGCCCAGCCCAAGACCACCCTACCCCGCCGAGTCCGGTCTGCACGGCCGACCGACTGTGGTTCAGAACGTCGAGACACTCGCTGTCGTACCCTGGATTCTGGCCACTGGACGCGGCCCCCAGACCAAGGCCTTCAGCTTGTCCGGCGCCTTGGAGACCCCTTGTGCCGTCGAGGCCCCGTTCGGCATGGAGTTGCGTGAAGTGCTCATGAAGGCGGGTGGCGGCCCTCCTCCGGGTCGACGCTGGAAGATGGCGCTAGTGGGCGGACCGATGGGTCGTCTGGTTCCCGAGACCCGGTTCGAGATACCGCTGAGCTTTTCACACCTGCCAGGCATGGGACACGGCGGGATCGTGGTCCTCGATGACTCCGTCTCCGCGAGGGTACTCGCGGAGCATCTCTTCAGCTTCGCCGCCTCGGAGTCCTGTGGTAGCTGCACCCCATGCCGTGTAGGAACGGCTCAGCTCGTTCGAAGCAAGGACCGAGCTTCGCTTTCCC
>JAHEKL010000289.1 GCA_024638345.1 Gammaproteobacteria bacterium
TGCTGCGTTCAGTGCGTAGGCCGACGATGCAACCTCGACGCGCGGGCTGAGGATCTCGCCGTCGACCTCAATTTCCATGTAAACGTTGCCGTAGTCGGCGAAGAGTGCCGAGAGAGAGGCGTAGTTGCCCGGACCCGTGCCGTCGCTCACGGAGCCGCTGCCCAACGGCACGTTGAACAGGCCGTTGCTCACCCTGAGAAGCGCGTTCGGCTGGCTGGCGAAGGGATGCGAGATGGGGATGTATCCCTACGTGATTCCGTTTTCCGGCTCCGCGATGGCCAGGGACGAGGCACTGAAACCGTTCACGGTCTACAACCGGCAGCGGATTCAGGGAACGGAGATCGAGTGGGATCAACCGACCAAGATCCTCCCGGTCGATCCCGTCGTAAGAGATGCCGTCGAGGCAATCGAGATCCACATGAACCAATGGCTCGACTTCCTCCATCCCAGGCTACCCCACGTACCGTCCCGGCTGAGGTCCATGCTGTGGACGCTCTCGGCAGCCCCAGTGCTCCGGCCTATGGGTCTGGATGTTCCCAGCCAGGAGGAGGTGCTGGGCCAGCTGTTGCCCAGGCTGCCCCACGTGGACGATCGCATCGCGCGGGAACTGAGAGTATTCGCAGGTAGACAGAGAGACACCTACGTGGTACGACTCCCAGAATCCGAAACGGCGAGTGTCTAGATGCTCGATACCGTCGGATGGGTTGTGCTCGCGGCCAACCTTCTCTTCTTCCCGGACCTGCTCGACGTCCTAATCCGACTCGTAGTCCGCGCTTCGGCCGTGAAGACCGGAGGATTCGGGCTCGATCCCGATCCATCCGTCTCGATCGAGTCCGGAGCATTCACCCCGTATCAGAAGCGGCTGCACCTAAGACCATTGGCCATAGTGGCATCCGTCCATAATGCGGAGGACGAGTTGCCCGAGTTCGTAGAAGCCATGGCTCCATACGGACGTCACCTCTGGACCATCGACGACGCGTCGGATGACGAGACGGTCCGTCGAATTCGCGGGGCAGGCTACCGCTGTCTGATCGGGACACCGAACCGCAAGAAGCCCGGGGCGATTAAGGAGCTCGTCCGGAGTCTTCCCGACGAGATCGAGACGGTCGTAGTCCTCGATCCGGACTGCTCCTTCGTGAACTCGAGCACCGACGAGGCCACTGATCTCGAGAAGGTAGTCTTCGATTTCCAGCGGTCGGGAATGTCCGCCGTGTGTCCTCGAATCGCTGTCCGCCAGGACGGCCTCCTATCTGATTTCCAGGCGTTCGAGTTCTGCATGTCGCAGCTGCTCGGTCGGAAGTCTCTTTCGGACTTCTCGGTCAACTCCGGGATCTCGATCTACCGCCGGGAGGAGCTCGAATGGCTGCTCGAACGGCATTCTCTGTCGGTGTACGCGGAAGACCTCGAGAACTCGGTAATCCTGCTCGGAGCGGGCCGGCGGATCTACTTCGACGATCGACTGATTGTCGAGACCGAAGGGAAGCAGAGCCTCTCGGGTCTGTTCTCCCAGCGGGTGGGATGGGCCTTCGGGCATATCCGCGTGTTCTCGGAGCGATTCTCGGACATCCGAAGGATCGCGAGCCGAGAGCCGATGGCCGCCTATCAGTTCCTGCTCTATCTGGGCGTGGTCGGCATGTTCGTCGCGCCCTTCCGAGCGCTCGCTGGGGGTGCCGTCTTCCTGAGTCTGCTCAATACAGTCGACGAGTTCTTTCTCTGGGGGGTCGTTCCGGACGTGGCCATAACGGCACCGGCCCTCTTCTTGAGCGTGTACCTGCAGTACCTGCTGCTCTCCCTGGTCGTGCTCCTCGTCGCCGTTCCCCGAGGTGAGCGGCGTCGGTACGTGCGCGTCTTCCCGCTCTTCTTCTTCTACTCGGTGTTTCTGATTGCCCCGACTCTGATCGGATTCGGGAATTGGATAACCATGCGCCTGATGGGCCGCAGGGTGTTTCAGGACCACTACCAGGATGAAGAGGGCCTGGCGAGTCACGTCAACGGGGACAGAATCTGGGAGCCGGCATGAGCTCGCATACCGCGGAGACCCTGCGTCTGAGCTATTGGGAAGAACGAGCTCGGCGATACGCCGGAGAGGGCACCGGTCTGCGCGCGGTCTGCTCCTATGGAATGCCCCTCTTCTACAACCACGGCATTCACTGGTGCCAGCGGCTCGCTCTGCGACCGTGGCTCGGCGTGGAGCCCGGAACCCGGGTCCTGGACGTCGGATGTGGCGTTGGACGCTGGAGCCTGGAACTCGCCGCCCGGGGCGCGCGCGTGGTGGGGATCGATCTGAGCCCGACCATGGTCCGGGTCGCCTCGGAGCGGGCGGAGAGGGAGGGGCGCGGCACTACATGCGAGTTCCGGCAGGGTGACGTGACCCGCCTCGAGGTCGACGGGCCGTTCGATCTCATTCTGGCGGTCACGGTCCTCCAGCATCTCCGTGACGACCTCGAGTTGGATCGGGCGTTCACTCGGCTGAGCAGCCTTCTCGGGCCGCGCGGTCGGCTGGTCCTCCTCGAGGCCGCCCCCCGTCTGAGCGGGGAACGGACCGAGCACGGGCATCTGCGCATTCGCGACGAAGCTGCGTACCGGAGCGCCGCGGAGTCTGTAGGACTCCGGCTGGAGGCGATCACCGGAGTCGACCTGTTTCCTCTGAAGAAGTTCTTTCTGCCGCTCTACTCCCGCTTGCCCAGGCTCATTGCAGACATCGGGCTCGCGGGCATGACCGGGGTAATCCTGCCTGCGGAGCTGGCCCTGGGACGTAGGTGGGTCGCCGCATCCTGGCACAAGGTCATGGTCTTCGGTCATCCGGATATCGCGAGATGATCGTCTCTCGGCGCCTCCGGCTTCCCGCCCTGATTCTGAGCGGCCTGGTGGGGGTGGCGGCGTGCACCGAGGTCATCCAGCGCCTGAGACCGGCCATCCCGAAAGGCGGATCGGACTTCGAGTCCGTTGTCACCTCGTCCGCCGATCGCGGTCCGGGCTCTCTTCGGGAGGCGATCTTCGAGGCGAACGGCGCCCCGGAACGCGCAAGGATCGTGATCCGTGCGGGCACCCTCAGCATTCGAACGCCTCTCCCTCCGCTGGCCAATCCCTCCGGAGTGACCCTCGAAGCCATCGGTGAGACGGCGGCAATCGATGGATCCGCCGTTGCTGTGGGACCCGTTCTCGACGTCAGGGGAGCGGGGACGATCGTCCGAAACGTTTCCATAACGGGGGCGAGAGCCGTGGCGATCTCCATCGGAGCCTCCGGAGTGCTGCTCGACAGCGTGCAGGTTCAGGACAGCGGAATCGGC
>JAHEKL010000050.1:0-3269 GCA_024638345.1 Gammaproteobacteria bacterium
ATACCAGATGGCGGTGCGCGGCGTGGTCTGCAGACGTCAGAGGACTGGTATCCTTCTTCTCCGTGACCTCCATGGGTCTTCGGTACCATTTGAGGATCTCCAACCCTGAATCGCAGGCCAACTCGACCACGGCCTCCGCGTCGAAATCGGTCTCTTTCAAAGGCTCCACACCATCGGAAGCAGCACTCCGATAGAAGCAAGCACGAGCAGGCTCATGGGCAGGCCCAGTCGGAGATAGTCCAGGAATCGGTATCCGCCGGGTCCATACACCATCGTGTTCGTCTGGTATCCGACCGGGCTGAGGAAAGACGCCGACGCCGCGATCGCCACCGTCAGCGCGAAGGGCCGAGGGTCCAGCCCGGCCGCCGCCGCCGTCGAGATCGCGATCGGAAACACGAGAACGGCCGCCGCATTGTTCGTGATCAGCTCGGTCAACACCATCGTGACCAGCGCGACCCCCAGGAGTGTCGCAATCGGACCCATGCTCGCGGAAACTGCGACGATTCCAGTCGCGAGCAGGTCCGCGATCCCCGAGCTACGGATCCCGGCACCGAGTCCGAAAGCGGCGGCAATCAAAAGGATGACCTCGAGATCGACGGCAGTTCGCGCGTCGGTCGGTGTCAGCGCCTTCCCCGCCACCATCAGAATCGCCGCGAAGAGCGCGGCATTCAGCATCGGCATCAGCCCGGTCGATGCCGCGATGACCATCGCCAACATCACGCCGACCGCGTAGATGGCCAGCTTGGTGCTCGGCGGGGGAGACCCTCCGAGGTGCGAGACCAGCAGGAAGTCCGGACGGTCTCTCCATCGCTCGGCGAAATCCCCGTCCGTCAGCAGGACGAGCGTATCACCGTGTCGGATACGCACCCCTCCAAGCTTGGCGTGAATGCGCTCACCCGACCGGTGGATGGCCAGCACCACTGCCTGGTAGCGGCCTCTGAACCCGGCCTCTTTGAGCGTTCGACCCGCGAGAGGTGAGGTCGCGCTCACGACCGCCTCGAAGAAGGTGTGGCTCGGCTGCGAGAAGTCGAGGGCGAGCTCGTGCTCACTCGACTTCAGGCCGCGAAGTCGCTGAAGATCGATCACGTCGTCCGCTCGGCCTACGAATACGAGGCGATCCCCTCCACGTAGGCGCGTATCGGGTCGAGCCGGGGCCAGGACCTCGCCGTCTCGCTCGATCTCTGCGAGAAAGACGCTCCGCAAGTGCCTCAGTCCTCCCTCCTCGACCGTGGCTCCGTCGAGCGCGCCGTCCGCCTCTACCTCCATCCTGAAGCTGAACTCGCGCGAGTGCTCTTCGAACTCCCTGCGGGCACCCCTTCGATCCGGTAGCAGGACCGGAGAGAGAAGCACGAGGAGCCCGACTCCGGTCAGGGCCAGCGGGAGTCCTATCGGTGAGAGCTCGAACATCGCCAGAGGCTCCATACCGGCGTCCTCGAGAAGCCCCGAAACGACGATGTTCGTCGAAGTGCCGATCAGGGTCACGGTCCCACCGAAGACGGCCGCGAAGGAGAGCGGCATGAGATACCAGGATGGTGGCTTCTCGGTCGTGTGCGCCCATTCGGAGACCTGGGGAGCGAGCATCGCGACGATCGGCGTGTTGTTCAGGAATGCCGACGCGCCCGCCACGGGAGCCAGGAGCCTGGCGAGGCCGAGGCGGCTGCCTCGCCCACCCCCCAACGTGTTCCGGATCAATGGTTGAAGGGCCCCGGTCTTCTCCACGGCACGCGCGACGATATAGAGGGCTGCGACCGTCGCCGGGGCTGGATTGCTGAACCCGCTGAGTGCCTGCTGAGGCGTGATGACACCTGCGAGAAGCAGTGCAACCACCGAGCCCAGGATCGCTCCCGTCGGGGGAAGGACGTCCTGGGCCATCGCGACCCCGGCGGCGATCACGACGAGCAGCGTGAACACGAGATCGAAACTCAAGCCGAGGACCTCGAGCTCGATCGCGTGTTCAGCGGCGACTGGGTGAACGGCAGCGTCGGCAAGCCCCGAACTCCTTGGACCTCGAGAATCAGGCGGTACCCACGGGTGTCGGAGAGGACGCTCCTTTGACGATCCAGCCAGCCGATCCTCGACGTGCACCCCGACTCCGCGCTACCTCCGACGTCGCGTTTCGCGAGTCTACGAGAATGCGTGAGTGGTCGAAGATCCATTCCAGATCGAACACCGAATGGTCCGTGACCAGCAAGACCACGTCGGCCGACTCCAGGGCCGCCTGGTCGAGAGCCACACCGGTCCAACTCCTCTCCTCGTCCTCGAAGCCGGCCACGTAGGGATCGTGGAATACGACCTCTGCGCCGTCCAGCTCTAGCTCCTTCATGATCTCCAGGGACGGCGATTCACGAATGTCGTCCACATTCGGCTTGTAGGCGACACCGAGCACGAGCACCCGCGATCCGTTCACCGCCTTCTTCACGGCGTTGAGAGCCGCACGCACCTTTCCCACGACGAACCGGGGCATCTCGGCGTTGATCTCGGACGCCAGCTCGATGAATCGAGTCTGGTAGTCGAGCGTGCGCATCTTCCAGGAGAGATAGTGCGGGTCGACGGGAATGCAGTGCCCGCCCAGACCCGGTCCAGGCGTGAACTTCATGAATCCGAAGGGCTTCGTGGCAGCGGCCTCGACGATCTCCCAAACGTCTACCTGGAGCCGATCGGCAATCTGCGCGATTTCGTTCACGAGCGCGATGTTGACCGCCCGAAACGTGTTCTCCAGGAGCTTGACGAGCTCCGCCGCCTCGGGCGACGACACGGGCACCATCTGGTCGATGAAGCGTCCGTAGGCGGCCTGTCCGGCCTCCAGGCAGGCGTCGGTGATCCCCCCGATCACCTTGGGGGTGTTCTTCGTCTGCCAGACCTCGTTTCCGGGATCGACGCGCTCAGGGGAGAAGCACAGGAAGAAATCCCGACCGACCTCCAGACCACTCTCACTGAACAGAGGCAGGAGCACATCACGCGTAGTGCCCGGATAGGTGGTCGACTCCAATACGATCAGCTGACCGGGTCGGAGGGCATCCGCCACCGCGTTTCCAGCCGAAATGATGTAGGAGATGTCCGGATCTCTCGTCTTGGACAGCGGTGTTGGGACGCATAGGCACACGACGTCGCACTCGCCGAGGCGTGTCATGTCGGTCGTCGCGTCGAGACGATCCGTACGACGAAGGTCCGCCACGGTCTGGCTGTCGACGTCCCCGATGTGACTCAGGCCCTGCTTGACCGAAGAGACCACCTTCGCGCTCACGTCGAACCCCACGGCTCGCGAGCCA
>JAHEKL010000050.1:3279-13239 GCA_024638345.1 Gammaproteobacteria bacterium
CTCGACTGCCAGAGGTAGACCGACGTATCCGAGACCGATGACACCGAAGGTCAGATCTGCTTCTCGGAAGTGGGCGACGGAGGGGTTGCGGGGCATTGCGAGAAACCTTTCGGAGGCGGGGGCACCGTGGGCGGCTCAGCCCCTAATTATTGCGAACCCTGACCCAATCATGAAGGGCGGAGACCAGGCCTTCGAGCGTGTGAGGTTGCGCGACCCGGTCGACCCTGATGCCTCGTCCCTCGAGTGCGGCTGCGGTCGCAGGACCCAGCGCCATGACACCCACGTCGCCCGGGATCTCCGGCGCTTCTCGCCTCGTAGCCAGGTCCGAAGAAGCCTTCGCGCCCGACCGGGCGTCCGCGAAGGCCGCGACGGCCGACCCTGCCGTGAAGGTCAGGGCGTCCAGCTGCCCGGTGTCGACCATGTCCCAGAGGCGACGTCCTGCCCCCGGCACCGCGATCGTGCGGTACGCGGGCACGACTTCGACATGGACACCGACTTCTCGGAGCAAGCGAGAGATCACGTCGCGACCCTTCTCGGCGCGAGGAAAGAGGACTCGCAGACCAGCTGGATCGCCGAGCTGGCGGATCGATTCGACGACCCCCTCGGCATGGAACCGGCTCGGGATGAGGTCCGGTGGCATCCCGGCGGCTTCCAGCGCTTCGCCGGTCCGAGGGCCGACGGCGCAGACACGAACCTTCGTCGACTTCAGCCGCTCCGCCGACATCCCAGCGGCTCGAAGGGCCGACTGAAGTGGACCTACGGTGCGCGCAGAGGTGACCACGAGCCAGTCGTAGCCCGAGAGCTCCCGCGCTGCCTGGACGAGGGCCTCCGGATCACTCGGTGGCTCCGTCGATGTGAGGGGAACGTGGACCGGGATGGCCCCGGATGTCTCGAGGAGGAACGCCAATCGGTCGGGTGAACCGGCGTCTGAGGAGCGGGTTACCGCGACTTGCAGACCAGCCAGGACCTCACGCTTCTCATCCGCGGTGGGAGCAGCGCTCAGGTCATCCCTCAGCGGACGGCTTCAGCGCCGGTGCCTTGCGGATCTTACCGGCCGAGATACACGACGCGCACACTCGCACCCGCCTGCGATTCCCCTGATCGTCCACGATCTTGGCGGATTGGAGGTTGGGTAACCATCGGCGCTTCGTCTTGTTGTGCGCGTGACTCACCCGGTTCCCGGTTTGGGGCCCCTTCCCGCATACGTAACAAATGCGCGACATGATCGAATCGTCCGGGGGCTACGCGCCGCCGTCTCCGCCGGCCGGAGCGTCCGCGCCAACGAGTTCGACTTCGGTCGCCAGAAGGAAGCTCCCCGAGGCCGCAGCCGCCTCTCGCTGCGAGTCGTCCGAGAACACCGACTCCGCGGCCCAGGCGTCGAGGACGCTGTCCGTCAGAGCGTGGACGGTGCCGGTCACGCGGCCGCGCGCGGCGGGAGAGACCTGCCCCCCCAAGGCTCCGAGTGAACGGTCCAGACGAACGGGGTATGCGGTGCTGTCCGGAAGCACGGCCAGAAAGACCTGAGCACCGAGGACGCTCTGGACCTCCAGGCCGTCCACTGCGATGAGCTCACCCTCGTACATGATCGGGTTGCTGGCGAAAGCCGAGACGGACACAGCCTGAGCCGTCACCTCCTCCTCCGCGACGGCCACTTGCGTGGGCTCGGCAGCAATCGAGAGCCAATAGAGGAAGGCTCCCATGGCCGCGAAAGCGACCAACATCGCAACAGCGTTGAACATGCCCTTGGCTTGCGCCATGTCGCTCCTCTCTCGCTAATCCTCTTCCGTGGCTACGCCTCGGAGGCGTGGCTTACGAGCTCGATCAGCGCCATCTCGGCCGCGTCCCCTCGACGGTGTCCAAGCTTCAGGATCCGCGTGTACCCACCCGGGCGTTCCCTGAAGCCAGGCCCGATGTCGTCGAAGAGCTTCCCGAGCACCTCACGATCCTGGATCCTCCGTGCGGCGAGCCGACGCGAGTGCACATCACCCTTGCGTGCCAGAGTGATCAGCCGCTCGGCATACGGTCTCAGCTCCTTGGCCTTGGCCGTCGTGGTCTCGATCCTTCCGTGTTGGAACAGGCTGGTGGCCATGTTCCTCAGGGTCGCGCGCCGATGAGGCACGCTTCGAGACAGCTGTCGACCCTTCTTTCTATGACGCATGGTCCCGGTTCCTGTGCGCTACCGATATACCACGGGGGAGCGGTCCTGTCTACTCATCGACGGCCTCAGCCCCCGCGCTGGCCTCCTCGTCCACGAAGAAGAGCTGGCCGTCATCACCCTCGGTGACCTTCATACCGAACCTCAATCCGTGCTCGGCCAGAAACTCCTCGATCTCCTGAAGCGACTTCTTCCCGAAGTTCTCGATTTCGAGCATCTCGCTCTCCGTTCTCTGGATCAGCTCTCCGAGAGTCCGGATGTTCTCCTTCTGAAGGGAGTTGCGAGACCGGACAGAGAGCTCCGCCAAGTCCTCGATACGCCGATCGAACAAATCGCGAACAGCTTCCGTTACGGGGCTGGCCCCTTCCGGCCTCGGCTGTGGGATCCCGTCGGCACCGAAATAGAGCAGATACTCCAAGTGCTTACGCACCAACCCTGAAGCCGTGGCCAACGCTTCCTCGGGAGAGACCGACCCGTCGGTCTCGACGAAGAAGGTCAACTGATCGAAGTCGGTGCGCTGGCCCACACGGGTCTCCAAGACCTGGAAGTTCGCCCGCCGGACGGGATTGTAGACCGAATCGACCCGGACGAGATCCACCGGCTCCGTCTTGCCGACGGGATGCTGGTCCGCCAGAACGAATCCCCGGCCCTTGTTCACCCGGAGCTCCATATGGAAGTCCCGGTTCTCCTGCAGGGTCAGGATCCTATGCTCGGGATCGAGCACTCGGACTCCGCCCTTCTCTTTGATGTGACCGGCGGTCACGGGACCTGCCTTCTTGGCGCTCACCTCCAGCATCACCTCGTCCACGTCGTCGTCCAGCACGACGATCAGGGACTTCAGGTTCTGGATGACCTGGTGCACATCCTCGACCACACCTTGGATCGTCTGATGCTCATGCACGACGCCGTCGATACGAAACGCCCAGACGGCTGCGCCACGCAGAGACGAGAGCAGGACCCGACGCACCGAGTTGCCCAATGTGTGCCCATACCCTCGCTCGAGAGGCTCGATGAGGAACTCCCCGATTCGCCCCTCGGCCGAGGTCTGGACGGTCTCGACCTTCTCCGGAAGGACGAGTCCTGTAAGATCAATCTCCACCATGTTCCTCCATGCATCGGCCACGCGAGGGACAGGCCTCGGGCACCGTTGCTTTGCTCGGCAGGACTACTTGGAGTACAGCTCCACGATGAGCTGCTCTTGGATTTCCATCGAGATGTCGTCACGGGTCGGGACCCGCACCACTCGGGCGACCCGATTCTTTTCGTCGAGCGTGAGCCACTCCGTGAGCTTGGGGCGGGTCCGGGCGGTGAGGCTGGACTCCACGAGATCCAACTCGCGAGAGGTGGTACGGATCGCGATGTCGTCTCCCGCTCTGACCTGATAGCTCGGGACATCGACGAGGTGACCGTTCACCTCTACGTGACGGTGGCGAACCAGCTGCCGAGCCTGATTTCTGCTCGACGCGAATCCGAGGCGAAACACCACGTTGTCCAAGCGTTTCTCCAAGCCCACCAGCAAGTTCTCGCCAGTCACGCCCCCGCGCTGGGCAGCCTTTCGGAAGAGGTTCCTGAACTGAACCTCCTGAAGGCCATACATGCGCTTGACCTTCTGCTTCTCTCGGAGCTGCAACGCATAGTCCGACTGCTTTCTGCGACGCGCCTGTGCCGGTCCGTGCTGCCCGGGAGGATAAGCTCTCCGCTCTACCGGGCACTTCTCGGTGTAGCACTTCTGACCCTTCAGGAACAGCTTCTGTCCCTCACGACGACAGAGCTTGCAGACAGATCCGGTGTATCGCGCCATCGATCCCTTCTCTTATCCCAGAGCCATGCGGTGCGCTCGTCTGGACACCAGTCGGAGCGGGCAGCACCCTGTCATGGCAAAACGCACGGCGTGCTTCACACGCGGCGCTTCTTCGGAGGCCGGCACCCGTTGTGTGGGAGCGGAGTCACATCCTGTATCGACTTCACCTGAAGCCCCGCGGCCGCGAGTGCGGAGATCGCGGACTCACGACCCGACCCCGGACCCTGTACGCGGACATCGACCCTGCGGACGCCTAACGCAAAGGCTTCCCGGCCGGCCTGCTCGGCCGCCATGGTGGCGGCGAACGGGGTGGACTTCTTCGACCCCTTGAACCCGGCCTTTCCGGCACTCGCCCAAGTGACCACGTCACCCTTCGTGTCGGCGATCGTCACGATCGTATTGTTGAACGTGGCCTTGATATGGGCCACACCCTCGGCTTCGACCGTGCGCTTTCGGCGGCTTCGCGCCCCCGATTTCTTACCGCCCGTGCCCTTGCTGGACAAAGACCTCACTCCTTCCGTCGACCAGCCGAAATGCGCCGAGCCGACAGGATCGGGTTACTTCTTAGGTGGCTTCTTCTTACCTGCGATGGCCCTGCGCCTCCCCTTGTGGGTGCGGGCGTTGGTGCTCGTCCGCTGACCACGAACGGGGAGGCCCCGCCGATGCCTCAGACCCCGGTAGCAGCCGATGTCCATCAACCTCTTGATGTTCATCGAGGTCTCGGTCCGCAACGCACCTTCGACCTTGTACTTCGTCTCGATCTCGCGACGCAGCCGGCTGACGTCCTCTTCAGTCAGGTCCTGCGTTCGGAGGTTGCCGTCGACACCAGCCCCCTCGAGGATGGCGTTCGCTCTAGGGTGACCGATCCCGTAGATGTAGGTCAGCGCGATCTCGATGCGCTTGTTCCTGGGAAGATCGACCCCCGCGATACGTGCCATGATGCGTCCCGAGTCCTAGTGGCTTCGCCGAGCCGGCTAGCCCTGTCGCTGCTTGTGCCGGGGATTGCGCTTGCAGATGATCCGAACGACGCCTCGACGACGAATCACCTTGCAGTGCTCACAGATCGGCTTCACGCTTGTCCGTACCTTCATGACGCCCCCGGCATCCGTTCGTTGCAGAGCTTGGAAGTATAACCCGTAGGTCCTGCGCTCTCAAGCCAGGTTTTTCGAGGCCGAAGCGGTGTGCACGCCATGCTTCAGTGACTCTCGACCCGCAGGCTCTCCAGCGTGAGGATCCGAGGCCCCCCTTCCGTCAGGGCCACCGTGTGCTCGAAGTGCGCTGAGGCCGACCCATCCGCCGTGACCATGGTCCACCGGTCGGCGAGGGTCCTGATCTGATGAGTTCCGACGGCGATCATCGGTTCGATGGCGAGCACCATTCCTTCCTTCAAGAGCGCGCCCGTTCCGGGTCTCCCGTAGTTGGGGACCTGCGGGTCCTCGTGCACCTTTCGCCCCACCCCGTGTCCGACCAGGTCACGGACGATGGAGAATCCCGTGCCCGCCACGGTCTCTTCCACCGCGTGACCGATATCTCCCACGTGGGAGCCGGGCACCGCCAACTCGATCGCGGCCTCCAGCGCATCCTTCGTAACGTTCAGCAGACGCTCGGTCTCCGCGTCGATCTCCCCCACTGGGAACGTCCGAGCGGAGTCGGAGCACCAGCCGCCCAGCCGGACACCGACGTCGATGGAGATGATGTCTCCCTCTTCCAACGTCCGGTCCTTGGAGGGAATGCCGTGAACCACCTCTTCGTTGATCGACGTGCAGAGCGAACCCGGGAACCCATACAGCCCCTTGAACACCGGAACCGCGCCTTCCGTCGAACGGATGAATGCCTCCGCGAACGAATCCAGCTGAAGGGTGCTGACGCCCGGAGCGATGCGATGGGACAGCTCGCGGAACAGCTGCGCGATGATCGACCCCCCACGCGCGATGACTTCGATCTCGTCGGGCGTCTTGAGCTCGATCATCGATCCCTACGCCTGAGCTTCGAGCTCTAGGTGGGTGTTGAGCGCCCGTTGAACCCCTGCGGCGACTTCGTCGAGCGAACCGACCCCGTCGACGCGCAGCACAGCGCCCAGCTGGCGGCCGTAGTGCTCGACGAGCGGCTCCGTCTCACGGCGGTAGACGGCGAGGCGATGGCGAACGGTTTCAGGCTGGTCGTCCTTCCGATGGTCCAGCCTGGCGCCACACTCGTCGCAGATCGCCTCCGAGATCGGCGGATCGAAGTGCACGTTGAAGACCCGACCGCACTGGGGACAGCTGCGCCTTCCGCTGATCCGCTTTACCAGGACTTCGTCCGGGGCCTCGAGCAGCAACACGGCATCGATCTCACGACCCAACTCGGGCAGCGCGATTGCGAGCGCCTCCGCCTGCGCGACCGTACGGGGGAAGCCGTCGAACACGATTCCGCGATCCTCGGGGAGCTGCTGCAATCGCTCGCGGACCAGCGCCACGATAAGGCCGTCGGGCACGAGGTCCCCGGCGTCCATGTAGCGCTGAGCCTTTCTCCCGAGCTCCGTCCCCTCGCGGCGCGCGGCGCGAAGCAGGTCGCCCGTCACGATCCGCTCCCAGCCGAAGGAGTCGGCGAGAATCGCCCCTTGCGTCCCCTTCCCAACTCCTGGAGGTCCCAGAAGAATGACACTGAGGCCACGTTCTTCGATCGTCACATGTACCTCTGTCTGCCCCGCACCTTGACTCGCCCCTTCTTCATGAAGCCGTCGTAATGACGGAGCAGCAGGTGCTGCTGGGCTCGTTGGACGGTGTCCAAGCCGACGCCGACGCAAATCAGCAGACCCGTTCCACCGAAGAAGAAGGTCTGGATGTTGAAGATGTCGAAGATCCAGAAGGGCACCATCGCGATGAGGGCGAGATAGATCGAGCCCGGGACCAGTACTCGCGTCAGCACCCGGTCGATGTACTCGGCCGTACGGGCCCCGGGCTTCACCCCAGGGATGAACGCTCCCTGCTTCTTCAGGTTCTCCGCGAGGTCGACGGGGTTGAAGATGATCGCCGTGTAGAAATAGGTGAAGAAGATGATCAGGAGCCCGTACGTGCCGTAGTACAGCCAGTTTCCGGGCTGGAACGCGTTCGCCAGATCCTGGAAGAACAGGGACGACGAGAAGGCGCCGATCGTGCCGGGAACGATGATGAACGACTGCGCGAAGATGATCGGCATCACCCCTGCCGCGTTCACACGAATGGGCACATACGACTTCTGGCCCTCCTGAACTCGGCCCCGCCCGACGACCTTTCGTGGAATCTGGACCGGTATCTGACGTGCACCCATCGTCATGGACACGACCCCTCCGGTGACTCCCACGACGACTGCCAGCAAGACCACCATCGAGATCAGCCCGATCTCACCCACCATCATGGCCTCCCAGGTGCGTACGACGGCGCCCGGCAGGCCTTCGATAATGGAGAAGAAGATCAGGAGCGACATGCCATTGCCGATCCCGTGCTCGGTAATCTGCTCGCCGAGCCACATCACGAAGACCCCGCCCACCGTGAGCACGATGACCGTGCTGGCGGTGAACACGAGGCCGCTGGTGACCACGGCCCCCTCGATCGACGAAACGAACACGGAGTAGCCGTATCCCTGTAGAATGCAGAGAATGACCGTCGTATACCGGGTCCACTGAGTGATCTTCTTCCGACCCTCTTCCCCCTCCTTCTGCAGCTTTTCGATCGTGGGGAAGACCGCGGCGAGCAGCTGGAACATGATGGACGCCGAGATATACGGCATGATCCCCAGCGCGAAGATCGTGGCCCTGGAGAGACCCCCTCCCACGAACATGTCGTATACGCCGAACAGGGTTCCGCCGAAGAGCTGACCGAACTGCGCCTGCAAGGCGGGAAGATTGATCCCGGGTGCGGTGATGTGGGCGCCGACCCGATAGATCAGCAGGATCATCAGGGTGAAGAGGATCCGGTCCTTGAGCTCCGGGAACCGGAACAGATTTTGGATCGGGTTGGCCATCCTAGCAGTCCAGTGGGCTCAGGCTCCAGTTCCCTTGCGGCACGGCGCTCAGCGGCTGACTCGTGTGACGCTGCCGCCGGCCGCCACGATCTTGTTCTCTGCCGAGGCACTGAACGCATGCGCGGAGACCTCGAGCGCGCGGCTGACCTCGCCTTCGCCCAACACTTTGACCGGGCGCTTGATAGAGCCGATCAGGCCGCGGCTCTTCAGGACCTGCGGTGAGATTCTCGACTCCTCGATTTCCTCCAGCGCCCTCAAGTTCACAACCTGATACTCCACGCGGTTCAGGGGAGTGAACCCGCCCTTCGGGAGGCGCCTCTGAAGCGGCATCTGTCCGCCTTCGAAGCCCGGTCGGATCGAGCCTCCCGATCGGGACTTCTGTCCCTTCTGACCTCTCCCCGCGGTCTTCCCCAGCCCTGAGCCGGGCCCTCGACCGCGGCGCTTCCGTTTCGATTTGGAGCCCTTTGAAGGTCGGAGGTCGTGTAGCTCGGCCATCGTCTTAGCTCTCCACCTCCCGAACCTCGACGAGGTGACTGACCTGCTCGATCATGCCTCTGATCGATGGGGTGTCGTCGTGAATCCGGGTCTGCTGATGTCGCGTAAATCCCAAGGCTCTCAGAGTCCTTCTGTGGGCCTCCGGACGCCCGATTCGGCTTCGTACTTGGGTGACCGCGAGCTGCTTCGGCTGCTTCTTCTTAGCCACGATACACCCCCAAGGCCTCGACCGAGATCCCGCGCTCCCTGGCGATCTGCTCGGGAGTCACGAGTCGCCGGAGCGCATCCATGGTCGCCCGCACCACATTGATCGGGTTGTTCGTGCCGAGGCTCTTCGTGAGGATGTCCGTCACTCCGGCGGCCTCCACGACGGCCCGTACCGGGCCACCGGCGATCACCCCCGTGCCCGGCGCGGCTGGACGGAGCAGCACTCGGCCCGCTCCCCACTCCCCGATGATCTCGTGCGGAATGGTGCCGTTGACGACCGGAACCTCGAACATCTCTTTGCGCGCGTGCTCCATGCCCTTGCGGATCGCCTCTGCGACCTCGTTGGCCTTGGCGAGCTTCACGCCCACGCTCCCCTTCTGATCGCCCACCGCCACGAGGGCCGTGAAGGAGAACCGTCGGCCACCCTTTACGACCTTGGCGACGCGGTTGATGTGGATCACCGTCTCGACGAGATCGCTTTCGCGTCGTCCTCTGTCCTTGTCTCTGGCCATCAGAACTCCAAGCCTCCCTCGCGCGCGCCGTCAGCGAACGCTTTCACACGACCGTGGTACTTGTAGCCCCCGCGGTCGAAGACGACTGTCTCGATCCCTTTTTCCTTCGCTCGCTCAGCCAGGAGTTTTCCCGCGGCGAAAGCGCGCTTGATCCTCGGGTGGTCATCGGACACTTGCGAGTCCCGCAGCTCGGGTGCAAGCGTCGACAAGCCGAGTAGTGTCCGTCCGGCATCGTCGTCGACCAGCTGTCCCTCGATGTTCTTCAGGGACCGGAAGACCACCAGTCGAGGGCGTAGAGCGCTTCCTACGACCCGGTTCCTCACTCTCCGATGCCGACGGATCCGCTGCAGCCGCCGGTTATTCTTGAGCTTCGAGTACCTCACCTTCATGACGGCGATCTCCTGGTTCCGGTCACCAGCCGGGAAATCAAGCTGTAGCAGTCTTGCCGGCTTTCCGGCGTACCTGCTCACCCGCGTAACGGACGCCCTTGCCCTTGTACGGCTCGGGCGGGCGAATGCTTCGGATCTCAGAGGCAACCTGACCGACCAGCTGTTTGCTGGCGCCTTTCACGACGACTTCGGTCTGCGACGGCACCTCGATCTCGATCCCCTGTGGAACGGGATAGTCGACCGGGTGGGAGAACCCGAGGTGCAAGGTGATCCCCTTTCCCCGTTTCTCCGCCCGATAGCCGACCCCCTGGATCTCCAGCTTCCGCTCGAAACCAGAAGTGACGCCCATGACCATGTTCGCGATCAAGGAGCGGGTCAGCCCGTGCAGGGACTTGTGACGCTTCTGCTCGGTGGGCCGCG